>JBDRFQ010000460.1:0-5472 GCA_043818685.1 Candidatus Eiseniibacteriota bacterium | reverse complement strand
TTCCTATGTCAAGCTCGCGACCGCCCGGGCGCTTCTCGAGAACGGCTCGCTCGCGATTCCGGGCCACGGGAAGCTGACCGCGATCTCTCCGGCGGACGGCCGGACCTACTCGAAGTTCGAGGTTCTTCACTCGCTTCTCTTTCTGCCGGCCACGGCGGCGGGGAAGCTCCTCGTCGAGGCGGGCCTCCTCCCCCCGGAAAGGAGGGGCCTCGCCGACGCGGCGTTCGCCGGCCTCCTCGGCCCCCTCTCCGCGACCGCCGCGGTCGTTCTCTTTTTCCTTTGGGCGAGAAGGATTTTCCGTTCCGAGACCGGGGCGCTTCGGGCTGCGCTCGTGCTCGGAACGGCGACCCTCCTCTGGCCGTACGCGAAGCGCGGCTGGACCGAGATGCCGCAGACCGCCTTCCTCCTCGGAAGCGTCCTCCTCCTCGAGCGGGCGCGCGCGCGGGGGTCCGGCGGGCAGGCGCTCGCCGCCGGCCTTCTCCTCGGGGGAGCGATCGCGCTCCGGGTCACCGGAGTCGTGCTCCTCCCCGTCCTCGCCCTGCCGCTCCTCTTCCGATGGGAACGCCCGCCGCTTCTTCGGCGCGCGCTTCTCTACGCGGCGGGGATTCTCCTCGCGGTTCTGCCGCTCGTCCTCGGCGCGAACCTCGTCCGGTTCGGGAGCCCGTTCTCCCTCTTCGCGTGGCGCGCGGGGGGGTTCAGCGCGAACTTCGCCGTCGGTCTCGCCGGCCTGCTCGCGAGCCCGGGGGAGTCGCTCTTCCTCTACTCCCCCGTTCTCCTCGTCGCGCTCCCCCTCCTCCCCCGCCTTCGCTTCGTCGACCGGGGCGCCTTTCTCGTCGCGCTGCTCGCGCCGATCGCCCTCCTCTTCCTCTACGCGCCGTGGTGGTTTCACGCGTACACGTGGGGCCCCCGTTTCCTCCTTCCGGCGATCCCCTTCCTTGCCCTCCCCCTCGCGCATCCCGCCGCGTGGAGGAAGCCCCTCCGGTCGATCCTCGCCGCGCTTCTCGTTCTATCGGTTCTCCTCCAGGTTCTCGGCGTCCTTCTCCACGTCGGGGATCTCCCGGACCTCGAGAAGCCCCTCGTCCGTCACGGCCTGCTCCCTCCCGACCGCCCGCTGACCCGCGAGGACACGTGGTTCCATCCCCTCCGAACCCGGCCCGCCGCCCACCTCCTCCTCGCGGGAGAGTGCGCGGAGGCGCTGCTCCGCGGGGAGAAGGCGCCGATCGAGCCGGACCTCTGGCCGTTCGTCCTCCGCGACACCCTCGGCGTCCCCCTCCGGTGGAGCGCCCCGATCGAGGCCGCCCTCCTTCTCCTCGCGGCGGCCGGGATGATCCGGCTCGTCGGGAAGGCCCGGGAGGAGTCCGTTACCGGCCTCCCGCCCGCTCCCACCCCCCCCGCATCAGGGGAGCGGGAGGCTGTAGATCACCCCATCGTTTTCGACAAGAACCTTTGAATCTTGAATCGTGAGGACCTTCCATCCCCTCTCCTCCTCCGCCGGGGCGAGGGGACGGGATTCTTCGCGGCCGAAGCTGAGGACGACCCGCCTCCCGGCCCCCTCGCCGACGACGCGCGCGATCCGCGGAATGGCGTACCGGGACGGGGCGGCCGGAGGGGGCGCGGCGCGGGCCGCGGAACGGAAAGGATCGCGGGGAGGGAGCTTCTCCGCCCACTCCTCGGCGAGGAGGTCGCGCGCCCGGGCCTTCGCCAGGAGGGGCGGCTCGCCGGGGAGCGGGGCCGGGCTCGCCGGCGCGAGCGAGGGGGGAGACTCGCGCGAGAGGCGCACCGCGTCGAGCACGCGGACGGCGCCGATCACGACCACGGCCGCGAGAAGCAGGATCGCCGGTCGCGGAAGACGAGCCCCCATCTCACAGCCCCCCGCCGGCGGAGAGGAAACGAACCCCGAGGGCGACCCCGCTCCCGTCCGGCACGATCTCGAGGCTCTCGATTCGGAGCCCGCCCGGGGCGCGATCGATCACCCCGAGAAGGTGAGCAACGTCGGCGAACCGTCCGCGCACGCGGAGCCGGCAGGGATCATCGGAGGTCCACTCGACCCGGCCGGGGGCGAAGCGGCGAAGCGCCTTCCGCCACGGCTCGGGAGGCGCGTCCGACGGGAGATGACTATCGGCACCGGACCCGACGGACTCGAGGTAGGCGCGCATCCGGTCTCGCGCGTCCCTCTCCCGAGACCCCGCTTCCTCCATCGCCCGCACCTCCTCCGCCCGACGGGCGATCTCCTCCCAGCCGTCCGCGCGGCGAAGGGGCCCCCATCCCCCCCCGAGGAGTTGGAGAACGAGGAGCGCGAGGGCGCACGCCGCCGCCGCGAGATCCCTCCGGCTCACGGCTCCCCCCCGTTTTCGCAGAGGATCGCGAAGGAGGAAGGCCCCGCCTCTTCGCTTCGGACCACGGGGAAGCGGCGCGCGAAGAGCGTGTCGCTCGCGAGCGAACGGGCGAGCGCGGACCCCACATCCCCTCCCCCGCCCTTCACGTCGATGCGAAGCGTTCCCCCTTCCCATTCGAAGGCGAACCGCTCGACCCGGCTCTCCGCCGGGAGCGACTCGGCCAGGGAAGCGAGGATCGCCTCCCACGGGATCCGCGCCGCCCGCTGCTCCACGATCTCGCGGGGCGTGCCTCCCCCGCCGCCCGCCCCCAACGGATCCGGCGCGCCGGTCGCGGCGCGAGCTCTCTCCTCGAGAAGCCCCAGCGTCTCCGCCCGCCGCGCCTCCGTCTCCCCGCGGCGGCGGTGCGCGGCGGCGGCGAAAACGACTCCGATCGCGAGAAGGAGAAGCGGGAGAGCGACCCCCGGCCTCCCGGAAACCGGGCGCAGGGCGGGGAGAAAATCGAGATCGTACCCGCGCCCGCTCATGCTTCCCACCAGCCGGTCAGGCCGACGGCGACGAGGAAGCGCGCGGCCTGTGAACCGAGGAGGTCCCTCTCCTTCGCCTTCCAGCGCGGGGGAAGACCGAGGCTCTCGAAAGGGTCGAGCACGCGGGCTCCGAGGCCGAGGCGCCGGCCGAGCACCCGATCGAGGCCGGGAAGGAGGGCCCCGCCCCCGGCGAGGAGAAGATCACGCACCGGCCCGTGCCTCCTTCGATACGCGTCGATCTGCTCGCGGGTCTCATCGGCGAGGCCGTTCGCTGTATCCCGAACGAGCTCGATGAGCGTCGGCGGCTTCTCCCGCCACTCGGGCCGTGCCCGCGCGAGGGGTATCTCTCCCCTCTTGATCTCGTCCGCCTCCTCCCGGTCGGCCGCGCAGCGATCGAGAAGCTCGTCGGTGAAGCGATCCCCCCCCGTGGAAAGGCGCCTGCAGAAGAGCGGACATCCCTCCTGGTGAATGACGAGCCAGCTCCCCGTCTCTCCGACGTCGAGAAGGGCCAGGCAGGAGCCCTCCGCGCGCACGGCCGGATCGTGGAGAACGTGGTTGAGCGCCGCGATCGGCGCGGGGGTGATCCGCTTCGGGCGAAGGCGCATGCGGCTCAGGGCCCCGAGATGCTCTTCCGCCTTCGCCCTCGGGAGGATCGCCGCGAGCACACGGACCCGCCCCCCCTCCTCGTCCCGCTTGGTGATCTGATGGGCAAGCGCCCAATCGACTCCCGGGGGGAGAGGAGCATGCCGGCGCATTTCGAACGGGAGGGTCGAGGAGAGGTCGGCTCCGGGGGAGGCGGGGAGCTCGATCTCCCGAATGTGGATCTCCCCCTCGGGGAGCGAGGCGCGGAGGTTCGCGCCGCGCGGGCGCAGGCCCGCTCGCCGCAGCACCGCCCAGGCGCGGGCCTCCCCCTTCGCCGGGCCGACCGCCACATGGCTGACCCGGGCGCGCCCTCCGGAGAGAACCACCCGGACCGCCTTGACGCTCGTCCCCGACCAGTCGATGCCGATCCGGACCGATCGCCCGAACATTCTTCCTCCGCTCCTCCCCGAGGCGTAGCGTAACGCTCGAGGCGCTCGCGGAACAACAGCGGGATTCGGAGAGGGAGGCCGGGAGGCGGGTGCGCGTCCCGGGGGAGTGCGTCCCGCCCGATGGAAGGACGGCCTTGCCCGAACGCCCGGGGCCGTCCCGCACGCGAAAGGGGAGCGGGCCTCTCGGCCGGCTCCCCCTCGCAGATTAAGGCCGCCTATTCGCCGTGAGCCCAAGGGCGAGTGGAAATGCGGACGTCCACCTCCAATCACAGACCCCGAACGACAAAGCGGCCTGATCAGCCACTCGCCGCGGAGAGGACCGCCCCCGCCGGGCGGGCCGGTTCCCGGGAGGAAGGGGGTGAGCCGTGAACTACCCGCGCACCTCCCGGGCTGAACCCGACCCGAACGCACGGAATCCCGCGGAAACCTCCCCACCCTCGCGTCGGGTCTACACCGGGCCCAGGCCTCCGGTTCCCGGCCGACACGTCCCGAACACAGAAAGGGTGGAGCGGCATTTTACGACCTCTCCCCCCTGCTGTCAATTGTTTTCTCAGGAGGAAGCAAGATGTGCGTAACGTGTTGGATTTCAACAACTTCAGGAAACGGCCTCGTCCGGAACGGGGTCCGAAGCGGGAAGGAGGACGATCCGGGCCGAGGGCGCCGTTCCTCGGGCTCGAAGGGGTCCCCCGCCCCCGACATTTCGTTTGGAAAGGGGGACCCGCTCGGCTACAATCCACCCTGCGCAGACGGGAGGGCGCCGCTCTCCCCGATCGTCGAGCGCCCGTAGCTCAGTGGATAGAGCACTGGCCTCCGGAGCCAGGTGTCGGAGGTTCGAATCCTCTCGGGCGTAGAGAGTCAGGGGATCCTCCCTCCGGGGAGGGTCCCTTTCGCTCGTTCGTGAAGCAGGGGGAGGGGCCGGCCCTCTCCCCCCGGCCGGCGCGAGCTCCCGCCCGCGCGGCCGCTCGTGAACGCCCCCGCCGCCGGCCGGAAGACGAACGAGGAGAAGGGAGAGCGGGCGGGGCCCCGCGCGGACGATTTCCCTCCGAACAACCGAACGCCGGACCATCCATCTTTCAATAATCGAAATCTTCTTGTATGCGATCAATAATGTCGCTGTCTGCTTGTTTGTGAGATCAATGATTGATGTGTCGTGCGTCCGGCTCACCGGAGGAGCGTTCGCCTGATCCGCTCGGTCCCCTCGGCCGACCGAACCCCGATGAAGTAGATCCCCGGAGCGGCCGGCCGGCCGGCCGAGTCCCTTCCGTCCCAGACGAACTCGTTCTCCCCTCCCGGTCGCCGTCCGAGATCGGCATGGAAGACCTCCCTCCCCGCGAGGTCGTGAACCCGCACGGTCACCGGGAGCGCGAAGGGGAGCGAGAAGCCGATCCGGGTCGAGCCGCGGAAGGGGTTCGGCCCCCCCGGATCGAGCCGGATTCCCCGCCCCTCCGCTCGCTCCCCCAGACCGGTCGGGGCATCGTTCAGGACGGCGGACGGTGTCGTGCTGGTTGATGCCGACTATTGCATAGGTTGCAGCTACTGCATACAGGCTTGCCCGTATGGGGCGCGGTTTTTGCACCCTGT
>JBDRFQ010000459.1:0-2193 GCA_043818685.1 Candidatus Eiseniibacteriota bacterium | reverse complement strand
CTGCAACCTGGTGGCGGGCATCAAGGCGGCCAAGTACTACGAAATGGACTCGAGAGACATTCTGTTCACACCGCTCACGGATTCGATGGAGCTCTACGGGTCGCGCGTGCAGGAGCTGCGCGAGGCTCAGGGTCCTTACACGGTGGAACAGGCGGGACGGCACTATGCACGGTACATGGAAGGAATCGGGATCGACTATCTCCACGAGCTCGACCACTACGACCGCAAGCGCCTGCACAATTTCAAGTACTTCACGTGGGTAGAGCAGCAGGGAAGAACGGTCGAAGAGCTTCGGGAGCTCTGGGAGCCCGACTTCTGGGAGGAGACCTTCGATCAGGTGGACGAGTGGGACCGCCTGATTCGTCAGTTCAACGAGCGAACCGGGCTGCTCAAAGCCTGAGCCGCGGCCGAAGGACATCTCAAGATGAATCAGAAACAGCAGCCCCATCGCGCGCGGCTCGATCGTATCGCCCGGCAGGCCATGGCCGAGCGGGGCCTTCTGAGTGATTTCTCGGCCGAGGTGCTCTCCGAGCTTGAGACTCTGGGTCCTCCGCCGCTCAGCATCGATGGATCGAGGCGGGACCAGCGGCATCTTCTGTGGTGTTCGATCGACAACGATGACTCGCTCGACCTGGATCAGCTGACCGTCGCCGAGGCTCTGCCCGACGGGAAGACGAGAATCCTCGTCGCCATCGCCGAGGTGAATGCCCTCGTGAAACGGGGGGACTCGATCGACGACCACGCCCGTCACAATACGACGTCCGTGTACACCGCCGCCGGGGTCTTCCCCATGCTCCCGGAGAAACTGTCGTACGGGCTGACGTCCCTGGGACCGCACGAGGACCGGCCCGCCGTCGTGGTTGACATGGTCATCGACGAGGCCGGAGCGCTCCGGGGCTCGGACATCTACGCTGCGGCCGTTCGCAACCAGGCGAAGCTCGCGTACAACGGCGTGGCCCCCTGGCTCGAAGGCGTGGGCCCGATGCCCGATGGGGTTGCGGCCGTGGATGGGCTGGAGGCCAACCTGCGTCTCCAGGACCGGGTTGCACAGCTTCTCAAGAACCGGCGGCATGAACACGGCGCCCTCGACCTGCAAACGATCCAGGCGCGGGCCGTGATGGACGGCGATCGCGTCGCGGACCTCGAGACGGAGACCAAGAACCGGGCCCGGGAGCTGATCGAGGATTTCATGATCGCGGCGAACGGCGTCACGGCGCGCTTTCTGGAGTCCCGCAAGTTCTTCTCGCTCCGGCGGATCGTCCGGGTGCCGAAACGATGGGGACGGATTGTGGAACTCGCGTCCGACCTCGGCGCCGAGCTTCCCGAGAACCCCGATTCGAAAGCGCTCGAAGAATTCCTCCGGGTGCAGAAGGAAAAGGACCCCGTCCGTTTTCCGGATCTCTCCATGACGGTTGTGAAGCTGATGGGCGCGGGGGAGTACGTCGTGAAGGCTCCGGGAGAATCGGCTTCGGGGCATTTCGGGCTTGCCGTCAAGGACTACGCGCACTCGACCGCCCCGAACCGCCGGTTCCCGGATCTGATCACCCAGCGGCTTCTCGGGGCTGCGCTGACCGGGTCGGAGACGCCGTATACGGAAGACGAGTTGTCGGATCTGGCCCGCCACTGCACGCGGAAGGAAGACGACGCCGACAAGGTCGAGCGGCGGGTGGGGAAATCGGCCGCCGCACTCCTTCTGGAGTCGAGAATCGCTGAGAAATTCGAGGCGATCGTCACCGGCGCTTCCCCGAAGGGCACGTGGGTACGGATCCTGGATCTCCCGGTGGAGGGAATGCTGGTGGAGGGTGCGGGCGCCGTGGATGTCGGAGATCGCCTGCGCGTGCAGCTCATCGATGTTGACGTGGAGAGGGGGTTCATCGACTTTCGAAGGGCCCGCGGCCCCGGCAAGTAACGGTGTCGAGAGAAAATCAGAACATCGAGTGGCGAGACGCACAAGCCGGCGATGCCCGTATGTCGGGCGGAACTCTGTCGCCGGCAGGTGCGCCTTGACACGCGGAATCACGGTGTTTCATTCTACGTCACTGTGTCGTCGCCTTCTTCCTCGGGAGCCGTGACGAGGTACTCGTACGAGCGCTGGAGGAGGAGGATGGCCTTGGGGACTTCGTTGGCCGAGAATCTGTGGGTGGACTTGTAGGTTCCGTCCTTGTCCTTGTAGCTGCGGTCGAGTGTGACGGT
>JBDRFQ010000458.1:0-5002 GCA_043818685.1 Candidatus Eiseniibacteriota bacterium | reverse complement strand
CACCGTCGAGGTCATCTGCCAGAGCGTCGGGTACCTCTCCGTCTCGAACAGGCGGAGGACCCTCACGCTCCCCGGCGCGGCGATCTTCCCGAGGTCGTTCCGAACCATGTCGACGATCATGACGTTCTCCGCCCTCTCCTTGCCGGACTCGCGGAGGCCCGCGGAGCGCTCCTCGTCCTCCTCGAGCGTGCGCCCGCGCGGGGCGGTTCCCTTCATCGGCCGGGTGCGGATCCTCGCGCCGTCGAGCCGGAAGAAGAGCTCGGGTGACGCTGAGCAGATCGCGAAGGAGCCCGCGTCGATGTACGCCGCGTACGCCGCCCCCTGCGAGGCGGCAAGCCCGAGGAAGAACGAGTAGTCGTTCCCCCGGAAGGGCGCGCGCATCCGCATCGTGTAGTTGACCTGGTAGGTGTCTCCCCTCTCGAGGCGCCTCTTCACGCAGGCGATCGCCCGGTCGTAGTCTCGGCGATCGACGTCCGGGATCCAACGCCCCGCGGAGAAGGCGCCCGGCGGCGCGGGGGGCGGCTCGTCGAGGGCTTCGCCGCTCGCGTAGAGCCCGAAACGGAGAAGCGGTACGGAGGAAGAGGGGCGGTGACGGACGGTCAGGGAACGATCGAACGCGGGGGCCGCTTCATAGCTCAAATAACCCGCGGCGGTGAGTCCTTCCTCCTCGACCCTGCGCTCGAGAATCCCGAGGGCGGGAAGAACCTCGCCGGGCGAATCCGCGGCCACGATCGCACGAGGATCGCGGAAAACGACCCACTTTCCCTTTTCCGCGTCATGGATCACGCACGATCCGTCGTTCATCGCACGGCCGGAAGAGGCGCGCCTCCCCCCGGGCGAGGCGGTTCCCCGCCCGCGCCCCGAAGACGGCGGGAGGCTCCTTCTTCATTCTCGCGCGTCCCCGCGCGTCAGTCCGCCTGCACGCGGAGGAAGGTCGGCGAGTCGAGATCGTCGTCCTCGTCCCGCTTCCTCGCCTGCCGCATCTGGGTCTTCCAGCGGGCGAGCATCCCCTCGCGCCGGAAGATCGTCGGTCTCTGGAGGTCGGGGATCTCCGCGACCGGTTCGAGGCGGCGGACCCGGTTCTCGCACGGGATCGCGCGCGGCCGGAGCGCCTCGTGGGCGCCGATTCCGGTCGCGACGACCGTGACCCGCACCTCGCCCCGAAGCTCCTCGGCGATCATCGCCCCGAAGATGATGTTCGCGTCCGGGCCGGCGTTCTCGCAGACCATGCCGACCGCCTCGTTCACCTCGTGAAGGGTCATGTCGGGGCCGCCGCTCACGCTGATGAGGACCCCGCGCGCGCCGGCGATGGAGACGTCCTCGAGAAGCGGGCTCGAGACCGCCTGGTTGGTCGCCTCGGTGGCGCGGCCTTCCCCCTGCGCCGACCCGGTCCCCATGATCGCGTTCCCCATGTTCTTCATGATCGTCTTGACGTCCGCGAAGTCGAGGTTGACGAGCGCCGGCTTCGTGATCAGCTCGGAGATCCCGCGCGTCGCGCGAAGGAGCACCTCGTCCGCCATGGCAAAGGCGTCGAGAAAGGTCACGTCGCGGGCCGCGATGGTGAGGAGCCTCTGGTTCGGGATGACGATGAGGGTGTCCACCATCGTCCGGAGCTCCGCGATTCCCTCCTCCGCCTGCCGCATCCTCTGCCGCCCCTCGAACTCGAACGGCTTCGTCACGACCCCGACGGTGAGAGCGCCGATCTCGCGCGCCACCTCCGCGACCACGGGGGAGGCGCCGGTTCCCGTGCCGCCCCCCATCCCGCCGGTCACGAAGATCATCTCCGCCCCATCGAACACCTCGTAGAGCATCTCGCGGCTCTCTTCGATCGCCTTCCGTCCCACCTCCGGCAGGCCGCCCGAGCCGCGCCCGTTCGTCGTCTTCTCGCCGATCTGGATGCGGTACGGCGCCTCGGACATCTGGAGCGCCTGCGCATCGGTGTTGAGCGCCACGAAGTCGACGCCGGTCACTCCGGCGTCGACCATGCGGTTCACGGCGTTGCCGCCCGCCCCGCCGACGCCCGCGACCTTGATCCGGGCGCCTTCCGCCTGTTCGTTCACGAATTCAAACACCTTCTTCCCCCTCCTCTCGTTTAGAACCTATCGACAAAGGCGCGAAGCTTGTTCCGGATTCGATCCACCCCGTTTCCCCGGCCGTTCAGGCGCCGCACGTTTCGGCCCTCCCTCTCCCACCCGTACTGCACGAGGCCGACGGCCGTCGCGAAACGGGAAGAGCTCACCTCGTCGACGAGGCCCCCGACGCGGAAGGGGGCCCCGACCTTCACCGGCATCTCGAGGACCGCCTCGGCCATCTCGGCGACCCCGGGAAGCTGCGCCGAGCCGCCGGTCAGGACGACCCCGCCCCCGAGCAGGTCGAGGATCTCGGTCTTGCGCGCCTCGCGGGTCGTGAGTTCGAGAATCTCCTCCATGCGCGACTCGATGATCGAACAGAGAACCTGGTGCGAGATCACGCGGTCGGGGCGCCCGCCGATCCCCGGGATCTCGATCTCCCGCTCCGACGAGACGCGGGAGGCGATCGCGTGACCGTGACGGGTCTTCAGCTCCTCCGCCTCCGAGAGAGGCGTGCGCAGACCGATCGCGATGTCGCTCGTCACGTTCTCGCCGCCGAGGCCGACCGTCCCCGTGTAGCGGATGCTCCCGCCGAGATACACCGTGAGATCGGTGGTCCCGCCGCCGAGGTCGATGAGCAGAACGCCGAGCTCCTTCTCTTCCTCCTCGAGGACGGAGAAGCCCGCGGCGTACGACTCGAACACGAGTTCCTTCACCTCGAGCTCGGCGCGACGGACGCACTTTTCGACGTTTCGCGCGGAGGTGGCAGCGGCGGTGATGATGTGAACGGCCGCCTCGAGCCGGACGCCGGACATCCCGATCGGGTTGCGGATTCCGTCCTGATCGTCCACGGCGAACTCGATCGGCAGCACGTGAAGAACCCTGCGGTCGGAGGGGATCGAGATCGCCTGCGCCTGCTCGAGGACGCGCGAGAGGTCCTCCTTCGTGATCTCGTCGTCCGAGCGGGAGACGGCGATCACCGCGGTGCTCAGGACCCCCTGGATGTGGCCGCCGGCAATTCCGACGTACGCGTTGTCCACCTTGGCGCCGGCCATCCGCTCCGCCTCCTCCACGGAACGCGCGACCGCCTCGACGGTCTTCTCCACGTTCACCACCGCCCCCCTCTTCACTCCCTCGGAGCGGCCGAGGCCCACGCCGATGATCTTCGGAACCCTCCCGGGCTCGCATTCGGCAATCACGGTCGACACCTTCGTGGTGCCGATGTCGATCCCCGTAATCAGGCTGTCTCCCGCCATCGTCTCATCTCCTCACGCCGCTCGTGCTTCCGGAACTCCTTCTTATCTAAACCGACTTTCTTCCCCGTTCGCCTTCTTCGCGCTTGTCCGGGTCTTCATCCCCCTCTTCCCCCGGAAGGGGGATCGGCCGGCGGGCGATCGCCTGGCCCTCGTAGCGGAGATCGATCTCCTCGAACGCCTCTCCGCTCTTGGCCCACTCGTCGAGAACCAGCCGGAGCCGCTCTGCCCTTCCCGCGAAGCCGGTGTCTCCGAGCCGGATCCGCGTCCCGTGTCTCGCCTCGATGAGGGTCACCGACCCGTTCGCGTCGATGGAGACCTGAAGGACGCTCCCGCCGAACCACTTCTCCTCCGGAGGAAACGCCGAGGCGAGCCTCGCCACGATCGGGCGGGCTTTTCCCGAGCGGTCGGCGAGGATCGGAAGATCGAGGCGCTCCTCCTTCCCCATCGCGGGGAAGGTGTGCCCCTCGCGATCCACGAACGCCGCGGGCTCGCCCGGCCGGAGAAGCCACGGGCGGCGCTCTTCGATCTGGACGAGCACCCTCCCCGGGGGCCGGCGGCGGACCCGCGCCGCGCGGATCCACCCCGAGGCGAGGAGGCGGGCCTCGACCTCCCCCGCGTCCACGGTGAGGAGGTTCGTCCCGCGCTCGACTCCCGCCGCCTGGACCACCTCCCCCTCGTAGAGCAGGTTGCTCCCCGAGACGCGGATCTCGGTCACCGGGAAGCGGCCCTCCGCGAGGAGCCAGCGATGCCCCCTCTCGATCCCGAAGGCGAGCGCCGCCACGGCCACGAGCACGGCGGCACCGTAGACCCGGCGGGGCCGGCCGCATCCTCTCCCCCTCTTCGCCCCGACCGTCATTCCTCCCCCACGATCCGCACCTCCGGCTCCAGCAGAACCCCGTGCTTCTCCGAGACGCGGCGGCGGACCTCGTCGATCAGCGCGAGCACCTCGCGCGCCGTTGCGCCGCCTTCGTTGACGATGTAGTTGGCGTGCAGCGCCGAGACCGACGCGCCGCCGAGCCGAAGCCCCGTGAGTCCCGCCTGGTCGATCAGGCGGCCGGCGGGCTCCCCCGGGGACGGGTTCTTGTAGATGCACCCGGCGCTCGCCTCGCCGAGCGGCTGCGTGCGGAGTCGGTGCTCCCTGTGCCGGGCGACCGTCTCCTCGATCCGCTCGCGCGCGCCCGGCTCGAGCGCGAAGCGCGCCCTCACCACGACCGCCCCCTCGGGAAGCTCGATGCGGCGGTACGCGGCGCGGAGCGAGCGCCCCTCGATCGCGCGCTCGCGCCCGTGCGCGTCGAGAACCGCCACCGACTCCAGAATGTCGGCGAAGCACGATCCGAACGCGCCGACGTTCGTGACCACCCCGCCTCCGACGGTCCCCGGGATCGTCGCGACGAACTCGAGCCCCGCCAGAGAGGCCTCGCGCGAGAGGCGGAGAAGCGAGGCGAGAGACTCCCCGGCCATCGCCTCGATCGCCCGGTCGCCCACGATCTTCGACCCGGAGAGGTGGCGTGCGAGAACGATGCAGGCCCCGCGGAAGCCGCCGTCGCGGACGACGAGGTCCGAGCCGGCCCCGACGACGAGACGGGGCACGTCGTTCTCGCCGAGGAGGCGGAGGACCCCGCGAAGCTCCTCCGCGCTCCCCGGAAAGACCATCCAGTCGGCGGGGCCGCCGACGCC
>JBDRFQ010000457.1:0-12587 GCA_043818685.1 Candidatus Eiseniibacteriota bacterium | reverse complement strand
CGATGAGCTCGCCCTCGGTCATGACCACGAGCCGCTGCACGAGATTCTCCAGCTCCCGCACGTTGCCGGGCCAATGGTACCTCTTGAGAACTCTCAGCGCGCTATCGGTGAAGCGCGGGACCCGCTGGTTCAACTCCTTGGCGAACTTGGTACCGAAGTGGTTGATAAGGATCAAGATGTCGTCCGCACGCTCGCGGAGAGGAGGGACGGTAATCGTAATGACGTTGAGACGGTAGTAGAGATCTTCCCGAAAAGAGCCCTTCTTCACCAACCCAAGGAGATTCTTGTTCGTTGCCGCGATAATCGCAACGTCAACTTTCCTCGGCCGGCTGGTGCCGACCATGCAGATCTCCTTGGCCTGAAGAACTCGGAGCAGCTTCACTTGCATCGAGGCGCTCGTCTCGCTGATCTCATCAAGGAAGATCGTTCCTCCTTCCGCGGTCGCGAAGAACCCCGCCCGCGATTCGGACGCCCCGGTAAAAGCCCCCTTCACGTAGCCGAAAAGCTCGCTCTCGAGAAGACCCTCCGGAATCCCGCCACAGTTCACCGGCACGAAGGGCGCGGAGGCCCTCGTGCTCTCGTAGTGGATGGCTCGGGCGACAAGCTCCTTGCCCGTCCCGCTCTCGCCGGTGATAAGGACCGTCGCCGCGGTCTTCGAGGCCTTGACAATGGAGTGGAGCACCCTGCGCGCCACATCCGAATCCCCAATGAGACCCTGAGGGCCGGCAGGTTTCAGGCCCGCGGCCGTTCTCGCTCCTGTTCGCGTGCGCAGCTTGTCGAATCCCCGGCGCACCGCGGCGAGGAGCTCATCGTCGGTGAACGGCTTGGCGAGGTATTCAGTCGCCCCGGCTTTCATGGCCTCGACGGCCCCTTCGACCGTTGCATATCCGGTGATCATCACGATCTCTGTGTCCGCGAAGTTCTCTCGTACGTGGCGGACCAGATCCGTGCCGGTGATCTTCGGCATCTTGTAATCCGTGATGACAAGATCGATGCGCGTGTCCTCGAGGACCCGGATCGCCTCCTCGACTCCGGACGCGGAAAAGACCAGGTACCCCTGAGCGGAGAGGTTTCTCTGAAGCACTTCAATCGTTACAGGGGAGTCGTCCACGACCAGGATCGTCTCTCTCTCCTCCAGGCCCGGCATCCTATTCATCCTCTCTTGGGGAGGCTGCCGGTGTCACCGGCAAGTAGACCTCGAAACGGGACCCCTTCCCGATCCGGCTGAGAACTTCGATCCTGCCCCGGTGGCCCGCCACAATGCCCTGGACAACCGGCAGCCCGAGCCCCGTGCCCTCGTCGACATCCTTGGTCGTGAAGAAAGGAACGAATATCTGGTCCATCACTTCCTCACTCATGCCCACTCCGGTGTCCTCGACGATCAAGCAGACGTGATTCTCCCGCTCAAGCGTGCGCACCGTCAGGCAGCCGCCATCCGGCATGGCCTGCAGGGCATTGACCACCAGGTTGACCAGGATCTGGCTCATCTGCGCCGGATCGGCGGTGATCTTGGACAGATTCGGGCAGAGCTCGCGCAAGAGTTCCACGCCCGCCTTGGAGCATCGCGCCTCGAGGAAGTAGAGCCCCTTTTCCACGACTTCGTTCAGGTCGACCCTGCCGCTCGTGACCTGCGTCTGGCGGGCGAATGTCATGAGCTTCCTGATCACTTCCCTAGAATGAAGGCTGGCTTCCACGATATTCTGGAGGTCCCAGGCGACCTCGCCGGGCAACGCCGGGCTCTTCTGGGCCAGCTGGGCGAGGCCCAGGATATTCCCCAGCGGCTCGTTCAGCTCATGGGCCACATGGGCGGCAAGCTGTCCGATCGTGGCCAGGCGATCCGCGTGCCTGAGCTGCTCGTGCAGCTTCGTCCTCTCCTCCTCCACCTGTTTTCGCTCGACGATCAACGCCACCTGCCGGGCGACCGCATCGATCAAGATCCGCTCCTCCCGGAGGAAGGGACCCTCGTCGAGTTCCGGCTTCTTCTCCGCATAGGCAACCTGGACGATACCCCGGCACTGGCCCCCGACCATCATGCTCGCCGTCAGGCTCTGCCCCTCCTCGGGAAACCCGGGAGTGGAATGGGCGCGTCCGTCCAAGACGATCTTGCCGAACGTGATGACTGGGTACTGCCATGCGGAGGGAAGAAGCCCGACAATCCCGTCGAGGATGTCGGCGAGCGGAATGCCCGGCTTCCCGGCGAGGCTCGCAATGGCGTACAAACAGGTCAGCTCCTTCAGCCGCTCGCGCAGCGCCGCTTGCGATCGCTGGCCGGCCAGGGCGATTCCGAGATTCCGTGCAAAACGCGTATAGAGGTCGATGGTCTGTTGAACGAAGAAGCCCCGCTGCTCGCTCTTGAGAACGAGGAAACCGGTGTCCTCTTCCGCAACGAGCAGAGGGATGATCGCGATGGACTTGAATCTGCCGCCCGAGCAAACCCACTGAATTTGCGCCTTCTCCGCCTCCCCGCCTGCCTCGGCAAGAGCCGCCTCCGCATCACCGGTCCAGAAGACGCCTCCTCCCATAAAGACGAGATGGTACTTGCGGAGAGGAGCCATTTGGACTCTGAACCGCTCTTTCGGGTCCCGGTGAAGCTCGCTCCAGACCTGGCTTCCGTCCTCCTTGAGCCACAACTCGACCTGCTCGCATCCGGAAGACTCCATGAGGATTCCCAGAACTTCGTGAAGAAAGTCGCTCCTCGGGATCGGACGATTCGCCTTCTGCAGGATCCGGTGGGACAGATCACGTATTTCCTTCGCCGTCCTCGGTCCCCCCGGCTTGGGAGCCTCTCCCTCCATCACGCCGTTGCGGGCGTTCGTTCGTTCCATCTTTGCCCCTGCGGGATTCGATCCGAGCCGTGCTCCGGCTCCCCGTTTCGCTGGCCGTAAGTCGCTTCCGGAACCAGGTTCTGGTCCGCAGGCAGCCGCACCCTTCGGCGCCTCCGATCATCGCGTTCGTGCCGCGGCCCTGATCGGCGCCCGGTGTTCGCTCCCCTCGGGCCCGATGCGAACACCGCTCGGCGGACGCTTTCCCGAGGATAGTACCATTCGGACGCATGCTCGGCCAAGGAAGTCGCCGCGAAGGTCCGTGGAGCCGCCGCAGTGGCCGGGGCCGTCGAGCCCCGAGTCCAACCGCGAGCCCCTTGCGGTCGGAGCCCCCCGAGCGATAGAATTCGACGGAGAGGAGGCACACGCCCATGAAGATCACGATCGAATACTGCGTTGTTTGAGACTACCGCCCACGCGCCGCCGGTCTGGCGAAGCGCATCAAGAAGGAACTCGGGATCGAGCCGGAGCTGATCGACGGGAGCGACGGGATCTTCGACATCCACGCCGATGGCAAGGAGATCTACGCGAAGTCGAAGACGGGCAGCTTTCCGAGCGACGACGAGGTGATCGCGCTGCTCAAGCGGGCGAAGGGGAAGACCGGGTAGAAGCGGCGAGAGACCACGGGGGTCGACCCCCGAGCCGGGCCTCTACGACGCCGCTCACTCGTCGGTCCTTGGCCCCTTCTCTGCCCCCACTCGGCATGAGCCAGGCTCAGTCCATCCGGTCCGCCACGTACACCGTGAGGTCCGCGAGGCGGTTCGTGTAGCTCCCGTACTCGTTGTCGTACCAGCCGAAGATCTTCGCGTGCGTTACCGGGATCCGAACGACCCTCTCGGGGAGGAGCCTCAGGACCTCGGGCTTCATGCCGGGGAGGTTCTCCATGTCGATGTGGACGAAGCCGGTCCTCGTGTGCGTCTCGAACCCCTCGATGACCACGGCGGCGTCCACTCCGATCATGTCGGTGGAGACGTTCTGCTCCATCGAGAGATCGAGCAGGCCCTTCTGCTGCTTCTCCGACGCGCTCCGGTAGAGATCGAGAAGCGTGTCGCGGTTCAGGGTCGGCTGCCCCTCCTCGTCGAGAGCCGAGCGGAGGGTGACATTGAGGATGATGAGGGACGCGGTGGTCGTCGGGACGCGCACCGAGTCGGCCATGAAGCCGATCTCGCGCACGACCGGGATGACCTTCTCCAAAGCAGCCGCCGCGTTCGTCGAGGTCAGGATGATGTTGTTCAGGATGCTCCGCGTCTTCCGGAGGTCCTTCGCGTCCGTCTTGGGGACGTTGTCGAGAACGGCCTGCGTGTTCGTGACCGCGTGGATCGTCGACATCGAGGC
Organism: Candidatus Eiseniibacteriota bacterium; assembly: GCA_043818685.1. Lineage (GTDB taxonomy): Bacteria > Orphanbacterota > Orphanbacteria > Orphanbacterales > Orphanbacteraceae > VGIW01. Next base: position 8,430 of record JBDRFQ010000457.1, on the reverse strand, counting down.
GGTGAGGATCGTGCTGACCGAGTAGGCGTCGATCAGCGTCTTCATCATGTGGGCGAGCGCGGTCGTGGTGCAGGAGGCCGCGGAGATCAGGTGGTGCCTCGCGGGGTCGTACGCCTCGTGGTTCACCCCGTAGATGAGAACCACGGCGTCCTCCTTCATCGCCACCCCCTTCTTCGGCTTGAAGTCGGCGCTGTTCAGGACCTTCTCCGCTCCGCCGGCGAAGTGTCCCCGGAGGGATCCTTTCTCGTCGGCCTCCTCCAGGTTCGGATCGTTGAACTTCCCCGTGCAGTCGACGACGACGCGCGCCCCGTGCTGTCGCCAGGGGATGTTCACGGGATTCCGGTCCTTCCGGAGAACCGTGACCGGAACGCCGTTCACGCGCAGAAGCGACTTCTCGCGATCCTCGATCTTCACGCACGGCTCGGCCCTCCGCCCGTGGAGGAAGTAGTGCAGCGGACCGTACGTCGAGTCCTTCTCGATGGTGTGACAGAAGCCATCGAGGTCCTTCCCGACCTCGCGCCCCTGGCTCACGACGATCGCGTCGAAGTACTTGCGCCCCACGTGGTGCCACAAGGTCAGCTTGCCGATTCGACCCAGCGAGTTGATCCCGAGTACCTTCTTTCCTCTCACCGAGCGCCTCCCTCCCGAGCGAACCGTTGCCCGCACCGGCTGTTCGTTCCCGCCGCCGTCAGATCTCCGTGAACCTCCGGGTCTGCTTGACGTCGTGCCGGCCGACGTAAATCGAGCCGTCGAATCCGTTGATGCTGATGAAATCGCCGCTCCTGATCTCTTTGTCTCCCGCCGTCGTCTTTCCCGCCCTCTCGTCGACGTGGAGGGCGCGGCATCCGACGACGCATGTCCGCCCGATCCGCTGCGCGACGACGGCCGCGTGGCTCGTGGCGCCGCCGCGCGAGGTGAGGAGGCCGTCCGCGAGGAAGATCATGTGCATGTCCTCGGGCACGGTGTTCGCCCGGATCAGGATGATCTTGCTGTCCGGGTAGCGCTTCCAGAGCTCGTCGATGTCCTTCTCGCTGTGGGCGACCCTTCCGGAGATCGCCCCGCCCCCCACTCCGATTCCCTGCGTGAGATAGCTCCTCTCCAGCTCCGGCGTCGGGACGAAGGTCGTGATCATGCTCGACTCGGCGGTGATGATGTCCCTCGCCTGAAGCACGTACAGCGAGGAGACGTCGCGGTTCTCGAACGTGAACTCCAACTCCTGATGGTTGAAGCCCCGGACCAGCACGAGATCCTCCGAGATCCTCTGCAGCCCGCCGTAGATCTCCGGAAAACGGGACTCGAGCGAGAGCGGCGCGCGTTGTCCGGCCATCTTCCTCTGCTCTTCGGAGATCGGGAAGGTCTCGACCACGCCGCGGACGACGTCTTCCCCCTGGCTTCGGAACACAAAATCGCCGTAGAGCGAGACGCCGCTGGTTTTCTTCCTCGGGTTCCGTGTGAAGACGACTCCGGTCCCCGATCGATCGTCGATGTTGCCGTAGACCATCACCTGGACGAGCACCGCGGTTCCCCAATCGTCGGCGATCTTCATCTCCTTGCGGTAGAGCCTGGCGCGATCCGCGTCCCACGACTGGATCACCCGCTGGATGCAGTGGCGGAGCTGGAGAAGGGGATCCTCCACGATCTGAACGCCTTGATCGAGAATCGCCTGCCGGCACGCGAGCGCGATGGTCCGGATCTGTGTCTCCGTGAAGCTCGCCTTCTTCTCCACCGAGAATCGCTGCTTGTGCTCCTCGAAGAGCCGGTCGAAGACCTCCTGCGGAACGCCGTAGGAGAGCCCCCACAGCTGGAGGAAGCGCCGGTAGCTGTCCCACGCTGCCCACGCGAAACGGGGCCGGCGCGCGAGCCCTTCGGCGATCTCCTCGTTGATGCCGACGTTGAGGAACGTGTCGAGGATGCCGGGCATGGAAATCGCCGAGCCACTTCGCACCGAAAGGAGCAGCGGGTTCGATGGATCGCCGAATCTCCGCCCGGTCTGCCGCTCGACCGCCCGGAGATGCTGCTCCATGATCGAGAGGCTGTGCTTCCGGAGGTCGCGAAAGGCGACGAGCATCTCCCAGGTGCGATAAACCTCCGTTGTGACCACGAAGCCCGCCGGAACCGGATAGCCGAAGCCCGCCATTCTCCTGAGGAACGACGCCTTGTGCCCGCAGAGGATCGGGTCCGGCTGCAGGTCGTTCCCCGAGAAGAGAGGCGTGTAGCACTTGTCCACGTCGTAGCTCATCAGGAGGTTGCGAAGGGGCTTGCTGAACGTCTCCGCCTCGTAGGTGAGGGTCGAGAGGATCCGGCTGATCAGGTTGTCGAGGGTCTGCAGCGCGAAGCAGGCGCTTATCTGGTCGCGGAGAAACGCCTCCAGCTTCATGTGAATCCACTCCCGGTCGGGCCGGGAATCGGAGGGCGCCGGGAGGTAGCGCGGCAGGATCCGTTCCGCGTCGTTCTCATAGACCGAGACGATCGCCTCCCGGACGATCTCCCTGAGCGTCCGGAACAGGAACTGGAAGATGTTGATGTACTGGTCGATCGTGAGGCTTCCGAGCCGGAGTCCGCTCTCGAGCATGTCGACGCGGGCCCCGAGGCCGCGGCCGGAAATCCCGTCGACCCAGAGCGCTCTCTGGAAGAGAACGAGCCACTTCGAGACCCTCCGGAGCCCTCTTGCGGTGAGGTAGTGGAGGTTCTCCGCCTCGGCCAGCTCCTCGAAGAGAACCGTGGCGAAGCTCTCGAGCCGGTAGGAGAGCCCGAGCGCCTCGAGCTTCCGGTTGAGAAAGCGGCCGTACATCGACGGGATGCCCGCCGCGATGTGCCTCTTGTGATAGATGTCCTCGCGCGACTCGGCGGGAGCCGGATCGAGCAGGACCTTCTTCAGCCCCTCCAGGATCTCCACGAGCAGTTCGAGGGCGGAGAGATGCTGCCCGGTGTTCAGACGCTCTTCGAGCGCCGCGATCTCCACCGAGCCGACGAGAGTCGACGCCTTCAGCGCGTCGAGCACCCCCCGGGGACCGATCCGGTACTTCTCGTCGAGAAGCTGGTAGAGACGGATCGCGAGAACCACCTTCTGCCGCGTCTCCTCCGGGGCCTCGCCGCACGCGGCGACGAGCGCCTCCGTCTCCTCCTCGCTCTTCCCCAGGAGCGACTCGGGAAAGCCCTCCTCGCGCTCCGCAAGGGGGACGAGCACGCGGGCCATCTCCTCGCGCACCTCGGTCTCCTCGAGAACGTGGCCGAAGACCTCGGCGGGCAGATAGGCCTTCAGCAGTCCCGCCTCGCCCGTCGCCCAGTAGCGGAGGATCGCCTCGCTGAAGCCGATGAGGCGATACGAGCTCTCCACGTGGCACTGCTTGCGGACGAAGTGAACGACCGAGTCCCGGCGGCGCCCGATCTCGTCCACGCGGGTCGAGACGCTCCGGAGCTGCCCCTCGGCCCCGATCTCGACGAAGTAGATCGGAAAGAGCTTGCCGAGCTGCTTGACGAGATTGAACACCGGTTTGATGTCGGCGTTCAGGAGGTTCGCCATGTCCTTCTGGAACAGATCCGTGTCGCTGATGAAGAGCCCGCCGAGCCGCAGGTGGAAGATCAGGCCGGCGAGGAGACGCTTCATTCGCAAAGGATCGAGGGCGATGAGATCGACCCACATGCGGATGTTCTTCACGTGGGCCGGGTTCACCTCGAACTGCCACAGCTCGTTCACGCCCCGGATCTCGGGCGTTTCGAACCCGTGGTCGAGAATGCGGTCGATCACCTTCTGGATGAGGCGGTCGTCCTCGGACCGCAGGACCTCCTTGGCGACCGTGTGTATGCAGTCGAGGACGGTCGTGTCGTGTTGCAGCCATCCCCGGCCGAAGCTGTCGAAGACCGCGTCGACGAACCGGTCCGCGTGCGGTCTCTCCTCGAGGCGGAGCGCCCGCGAAAGGGCCCGGTTCACCGACCGGAGGGCCGGCTCCCGGACCTGGAGGAGCATCGGCGAGTCGAGGATCTTGAGGAGGAAGAGGACCTTCCCCGTGTAGCCTTCCCACCCCTCGCGGGTCTTCTCGACCTCGTCCGCGGCCCGAAGGTAGAGGTTCTCCATCCCCGCCTGATCGGGGAGACCCTCCGCGTCCTCGACGAGGGCTCCCTCCCCGGAGAGCGCGCCGAGGCGGTCGAGGCACGCCCTGAGGTTCTCGTGGGAGAGACTGCGGAGGGAGGGGAGATCCTCGAGGCCCCTCTCCCCCGCCCATCCGGAGGGATCGGGCAGGGCGAGCCACACGCGATACGTCTCTCGGAGAGCCTTCTCCGCCGCGAAGAGAACGAGGCCGCGGTCGAGATCGGGATCGTGCCGGAGAACGCTCCGCGCGGCCCGCCGCGTCGCCCCGGAGAGAAGGGACGCCCCCTCCGGATCCTCCTCGAAACGGCGGGTGAGCCACCGAAACGCCTCCTCCACGGCCGGGCGGTTCCGCTCCCGGTGCGGGCCCGATTCCTCCATCACCTTCTCGAGATAGCGAAGCAGTGAGCGGGCCGCTTCGATTCGAAGCTCGGGGGAGGCGGTCTTCTCCGCGGCGGCGAAGTAGATCCGGACGATCACGCGAATCGCCTCGTGCCCCTTCTCGAATACATTGTGATAGTAGAAGTTGCCCGTCGCGTAGGGGCCGAGCTCATCGACCACGTGCGCCCAGTTCACGTAGGGATGATTGACTTCTTGGAGAAGGGCGCGGGTCTTTTCGTGAACCCCGACCGAGCCGCGGGTCGCCTCGAGAAGGGGCTGTTGCTCGGGCGGGATCTCCACCTTCGTCGCGGTCCGCTGCAGGTTGATTTCGAGGGCGCTGAGACCGTTTTCTCGAGATTCCATAGTGCGTTGATTCGGTTGAAGTTCCGGAGCGAAACCCCTCAGGCACGAAGATAGCACCGCCGGATCGCCTTCGCAACCGGAGTCTCCGCGTCACCCGGAGGATCGACCTTTTCCCGACCGGACAGAATAGGTCCCGGACCCTCATCGGTCCGGGACCCCATCCTGAATCCGAGCTATGGGCGTTCCGGTTCTACCGAACGAGAACCGCCCGCTCCGTCTCGCTCCGGCCACCGGAGGCGGCGCGCATCAGGTACACGCCGCTCGCCACCGAGGCTCCGAAGTCGTCCTTTCCGTCCCAGGGAACCTCGATCCTCCCCGCGCTCGAGGCGCGTCCCTCGAGGACCCGCGCGAGCCGGCCGGCCACGTCGTAGATCTCGACCGTGTAGGGGCCCGCGGCGGCGGCGAAGAAGCTCGCGGTCGTCGTCGGGTTGAACGGGTTCGGGGCGACGGAGAGATCGAGCGACGCGGACGCCGGAACCCCGCTCTCCCCGAGGGCCACATCCGTCCCCGTCACGGGGATGAGGGTCAGATCATAGCGCTGAACTCCGCCTCCGGATGCCTCCTTGCGGAAGACCTTGATCATGTAGTCGCCGGGGGACGGGAGCGGGTATCCGGTGAGAACCTCGGTCGCTCCGTTGCCCTCCGCGTATACGCTGTCGAGAAGAACCGTTCCCGTCCCGTCGTACAGGCAGAAGTCGAGGTCCATCACCGAATCGGTGGCGATCCAGGACGAGCTCCCCCCCTCGTTCCCGAGAAGATAGCGCGAGCCGATCGGATCGACCCAGACGGTAAGCCCGCCCGAAGCGCTGAACACGAACCAATCGAGGTCGGTCCCGCGGTCGATCGAGAGCGTGTCGATGACGATCGTGTCGGTGAGCGCGGGGAGAACGTTCGCCGTCGCCGGCGTGTCGTCGTTCTCGTGTTTGTCGCCGTAGAGCCTCTGGCCGCCGCGGATGTCGTCGTCCTGAGGACCGATGAAGATCGCCCCGCACGCGTACGCCTCCATCAGCTTCGTGCAGTCCTCGGGAATCACGTGCCCGAGGCCCAACCCATGGCCGTGCTCGTGGGCGACGACGTTCTTCAGGTTGGCGAAGTTGCCGCTCGGGACATAGTAGTAGTCCACGTCGCCCGTATCGAGGACCATGTCGCCGCCGGGCGGGTAGAAGTTGTAAGCGAGAACGTTCAACGGACCATCGATCCACCGCCCGGAGAGCCGAACGTCGCCGCGCAAACCGAGCACGCCGATCGAGTTCGGGAGCTGGGCCCCGTCGTCCGAGACCTCGATATAGGTGACCCCGATGACGTCATCCCACCTGTCGAACGCGTTGCGGATCTTGGTCTGCCACCCGAGGCTCCCCCACTGCGCCGTGAAGACCGCGAAGAGATCGCTCGGGCCGCCGTCCGCGTTCGTGCCGTCGGGGACGAAGCTCCAGGTCAGCGTGACCGGATCTCCCTCGGTTCCGACGCTGCTCCCGTCCGTCGCGGTGTAGCTCCAGCGCCCCGCCTTGTTGTACGTCACCTTCCCCGTCGCGAGGGAGGGGATGTACGTCGGCAGGCTGCGAAGGATCTCCTCGGCCCGCTCCGGATCGGTGTCCGGGTGCAGGCAGAGGGCGGCGATGTCCGTCTCGATGCACTGCAGGCCGGTGGCGATCTGGTTCAGCCCGTGGATCGTCGCCTCCTTCACGATCCGGTCGAAGGGATCCTCGGAGTTCCAGAGAGCCGCAAACTCGGGGGAAGGTCCCCTGTCGGGCACCGCGTCACCCGGAATCGATAGGAGAAGGGGGAACAGGAGGAGGTAGCCTGCTCCGAAGAACAAGCCGATCCGACGCTTCTTCGCCATTTTCATGCCGTTTCTCTCCTTGAGGGAGCCTCGGGATCCGTGTGTCGCCAACGGGAGACCTGCCGACCTAACGGAAAACTCCATAGCACAAGTGATTATACTATTCTGCGGGGGGTTTGTCCAGGCTCGATTTTCCCCTGAATCGCGCCTCCGACGGGGGGCGGAAGCGCGGCCGGGGGCGGCGGAACGTACAAGAAACGCCGCCGGGCTACCCCGATCCGGTTTCCCGGTTGAACGCCTCGATCGCGCGGTCCCAGCCCCCGGCGGATGCGTAGATCCCCTCCCAGAAGTCCGGCTCCCAGAGACGCCGGAGATCCTCCGCGCTCTTCCCCTGCTGTTCGACCCACGTGAAGTACTTGAGGTTATGAAGACGCTTTCTTTCGTGGTAGCCGAGCTCCCGCGTGTGGTCGACGGCGATCCCCTCGAGATACCGAGCGAAGCTCCGCGCCGCCTCCTCCGCCTTCAACTCGCCGCGCCGCTCGCGCATCTCCCCGAGCCTCGATCGGTAGAGCTCCGAGGAGTCGGTCAGGGGAATGATGAGGAGATCCCTCTCGCCGAGCTCGTAGAACCGCGCGGTCTTGATCGCCGCGACGAGATTGCAGATGCTCGAGATCCCGAGGAGCGGGAGCGCCGCGGCCGTCGTCTCCGGGACCCCCTCCCGGACCAGAAGAAGGGTCCCCTCGGGCTCGTTGAAGAGACGGAGAAGCGAGAGGCACTGCGCGTCGTCGATCGCGCACACGAGATCGGTGTTCCGGACGTTGTGAATCCACGGCACGTGCTTGTCGCCGATCCCCTCGATGCCGTGCTCGCCGAAACCGGAGCGAAGAAGGGTCGGACACTGGAGCGCCTCGGCGGCGACGATCCGGATGTCGGGGAAACGCGTGCGGAGGTAGTCCCCCGCTGCGATCGTCCCCGCCGAGCCGGTCGCGGAGACGAACGCGGAGAGCCGCGCGGACGCGCCGCCGACGCGAGCGAAGGCCTCCTCGGCGAAGGGCCCGGTCACATGGTAGTGCCAGATCGAGTTCCCGAACTCGTCGAACTGGTTGAAGATCACGCAGTCGGGCCGCGTCGCGCGGATCTCCCTGCACTTGTCGAAGATCTCCTTCACGTTCGACTCGCATCCGGGGGTTGCGATCACCTCCGCGCCGATCCCCCGGAGCCAATCGAAGCGTTCGCGGCTCATCCCCTCGGGGAGGATGGCGACCGCGTCGCAGGCGAGGAGCGCGCAGTCGAACGCTCCGCCGCGGCAGTAGTTCCCGGTCGAGGGCCAGACCGCCTTGTGCTTCGTCGGGTCGAACGACCCGTTCACGAGGCGCGGGACCAGGCACCCGAAGCCGGCGCCGACCTTGTGGGAGCCGGTGGGGAACCAGCGCCCCACGAGCCCGATGATCCGCGACGCGACGCCGGTGAGCGCGGCGGGGAACTCGATGAGGTTCCCGCCGCCGAAGAGCCCGGTCTTCGGGTCGTTCTTCCAAGTGATGCGGTAGAGGTTCGCCGGATCCACGTCATCGAGACCGACATCGGGGAGCCTCTCGCGCACAGAGACCGGGATCTTCTCCGGATTCCGCATCTCGGCGAGCGTCGGGATGCGGATCCCTCTCTCACGGCACCTCTGGACCGTGTTCCGGCGAACCGCCTCGTTGATCGGGCCGATGACGTCCATTTCGATTCCCTCTTCCGGTTCAAGGGCTCGACACGGAAAAGAGAATAGACGGGCCTTCGCCTTTAGACAAGGAGAGCGGGTCGCCGCCGGAGAGGA
>JBDRFQ010000456.1:0-6529 GCA_043818685.1 Candidatus Eiseniibacteriota bacterium | reverse complement strand
CCTTCCTTCGCCGCTTCCTCAACAGGGACCCGTGGCGCGCTTGGATCTTGTCGCGACGGCTAGGAGCGACAAGTCTTAGCGCGCCGGGGGGGAGGCCGAGACTACGTTTCCGGGAGCGGCTTGTCCAGGTCGGTCTCTCGGCACACGCTCCGCATCCTCGCGACGAAAACGCCTGCATCATCCAGGCTAGCCGGGCCGGAGGGATCCGAAAACGACGCGAGCGGCTCCGCGCGGTCGTGCTCGGGTACGTCGTGCGCTGTCCGCTGGGAGGAATGGCCTGGCACTACCTCCAGTACGCGATGGGCCTGGCGCGGCTCGGCCACGACGTCTGCTTCATCGAAGACAGCGAGGACTACCCGTGCTGCTACGACCCCGAGCGCCAGGTCACGGACACCGATCCCGCCTACGGCCTGGCCTTCGCGAAGAGGGTGTTCGAACGGACGGGGCTCGGAGACCGATGGGCCTATCACGACGCGCACAAGTCCCGATGGCACGGACCGCGCGGAGGAGACGCGCTCGACATCTGCCGGTCGGCCGATCTGGTCCTGAACATCTCCGGTGCGAACCCCATGCGTCCCTGGTTCATGGACATCCCGGTGCGCGTCTTCATCGACACGGATCCGGTGTTCGAACAGATCCGGCAGAGCACGATTCCGGAGAGACGGCGGCTTGCCCTTCAACACACCCGCTTCCTCACGTTCGGGGAGAACATCGCGAACCTGAGATCCGCCGTTCCCTCCGACGAGGTGCGCTGGAAGGCGACGCGGCAGCCGATCGTGTTGGACGCCTGGCCGGTGACCCCGCCCCGCGCCTCGGGAAGGTTCACGACGGTCATGCAGTGGGAGAGCTATCCGCCCAGGGAGCACAGGGGAGTCCGGTACGGCCTCAAGAGCGCTTCGTTCGAGCCCGTGGTCGATCTGCCCGCGAAGGCCGGGGCCATTTTCGAGCTGGCTTTGGGAAGCCCGTCCGCGCCGCGCGGTCTCCTCATGGCGAAGGGCTGGAAGGTGCGAAACCCCCTCGAGGTGACGCGGGACCCTTGGGCCTACCAGGAGTACATCCGGCGGTCCAAAGCGGAGTTCACGGTCGCCAAGCACGGGTATGTGGTCGCCCGGAGCGGCTGGTTCAGCGAGCGGAGCGCCGGGTATCTCGCGAGCGGTCGTCCCGTGCTGACGGAAGAGACCGGCTTCTCCGACTGGATGGCGGCCGGTGCGGGCGTTGTCCCGTTCGCAACGCCCGAGGAGGCGGCCGCGGGGGTCGAAGAGATCAACGCCCGATACGAGTCGCACTGCCTGGCCGCGCGGGCGCTGGTGGAGGAGTTCTTCGACTCCGACAAGGTCCTCGCCCGCCTGATCGAATCGGTGGGCGGCTCCTCCTGAACGGCGTTCTTCGCCGGTTCTCCAATCCGGCCGCGAATCGGGAGAGGCCGGAGATTCCCTGGGCCTTTCGGATCGCCCCCTGCTAGACTCGGAGAAGAGGGCGCGGGAGAGTTCGGGCGAGATGTCTCAATCAGAAGACGAGCCTCGAGTTCAAGCACACTTCTTTCTGTCGCCTCGCCTCCGTCTTCTTCTCGTCGGGTTCCTTCTTCTTCTCGTGGCGGCCGGAGTCGCCCTCCGCTTCGTGAACCTCGGCGGCCCCTCGTTCTGGACCGACGAGATGTACCATGTCGTGGCCGCCCGGTCGTTGCTCGAAACGGGGAAGCCGATCGTTCCGGGCTGGGGCGAATACCGGCGCGCCTATCCGGTGACCTGGATCACCGCCCGGTGCTTCTCCCGATTCGGGCAGAGCGAGACCGTCGCGCGCGCGCCCCTCGCTCTCGCCAACATCCTGTTCCTTCTCGTGGCCTTTCTGTTGGTGCGGAGGTACTTCGGAACGCCCCTGGCGGTCCTCACCCTCCTCGCCCTGCTCTTCTCCCCTCACGAGATCCGGACGGCGCGAGAATGCCGCATGTACGGCCTCCTGCAGCTCTTGTACTTCGCCGCGTCGTTTCTTTTCCTCGCGGGGGTCGAGAGGGGACGGCTCGGCGCCGGGATGGACGGACCTCCCGGCCGATCGGGAGAAGAGGGCGTCGGGATGCGGGGGATCCTTCTTCTCGCGAGCGCCGCCGCGCTCCTCCTCGTAGCCTTCGGGCTTCAGCGGCTCGCCTCGGAGTTCGTGATCGGGCTCGGAGCGTACTGCGGCGCCATGAGCGGCTGGATCGCGGTGCGGAGCGGCCCTCGTGCGGCTCTCGCCTCCCGGTACGTTCGGATCATCATCCTCACCCTCGCCGCCGCCGGGATCGCGGCCGTCATCTTCCCCGACAAAGCCGGCACGATGATCGAAACCTGCCGGCAGAGGCCCGCTTGGGACACTCGCGGCGATGCCCTCGGGTACTACTCGTGGATGTTCCTCTACTACTATCCCGGGTTCACGTTCGCGTATCTCTTGGGGGCGGTGCTTCTCGTCAGGCGGTTCGGAAGAGCGGGGCTTTTCGTGGTCTCTTCGTTCCTTCCCCTGATGATCGTTCACGTCACGCTCTTCACCGGCCGGGTCGCCGAGCGATACGTCCTCCATGTCCTTCCGTTCTTCTTCCTTACCTCGTGCTTCGTGGTCGAGACGGCGGGGCGGGCGGGCCTGGCGTACGTGATCAAGGCGTGGCGTGAGGGATCGAGGGCCTTCGCCGTTCTCTCGTTCCTTGCCGTGCTCCCGATATTGAACCTGTTCGCCTCCCACTGGCTTGCGAGCTCGCGGGATCTGATCGGGCCGGGCATCGGCCCGAACTGGAAGGAGGCGGCCCCCACGCTCCGGGAGATGGGTGAGGAGTGCGTCGTCCTGACGACCTGGCCGCGGGAGGTGTTCTACTACGGCGGGCGCTTCCCCGACTACATCCTGACGAAGGGCTACGAGGATCGTCTGCTCAGAAAGACCGGCGTGGACGACCATGAGGTCACGATCGGAGAGAAGACCATCCCGGTCCGGCGGGTGCGGACCGCGGGGAGGTTGGCCGAGATCATCGAGGGGAACTCGGACGTGTGCGTCGTGGCCACCGATTGGTCCTACGAGAATCCCGACTTCCTCGACAACGAGATGCGCGCGCTGATCGCGGAGCGCATGTCTCTCTTCTCCCACGGGGGAGACGAGCGGATCCGGGTCTTTCGGAAGAGGAGATAGAGGCGAGCGGACCCGCGCTCCTCGATCGGCTCGACACCGGCCGCGAGGCCCGCCGGCGGACCCGATCCTCACCGAGAACCGTCCGCCGGGCGGTCCGGCGGGGATGAGGGGAGCATCGAGGCCTCGCTCAGCGCTTCGAAAACAGCCTTCGCGATCCGCGCGTACCCTTCGGCGTTCGTGTGCCAGCTGTCCGCCTGCATGCAGATCTCACCGAACGTCTCGACGGAAAGATAGAGCCTCTCTCCCGGGAAGCCCGCTTTGACTTCGAAGTATCGGAGCGCGGGGATGTCGAGTCCCGTCCACCTGCCCTCTTCGCCCCCGTTCGTGTAGACGTACGGAAGCCTCGTTCCCCGAGGAAACGAGGCGGCGTACGACCAGACGCGATCGCCCGCCTTCTGGTCCCCTCCGGCGCCGTCGTCGCGGAGATGGGTCTTGTTCGGCACGAGGCCGCCGAGGGCGGGATGGGGGCCGACGATGGCGAAGCCCCGGGGTGCGGACCGCTCCCCCTGATACAGCCGGAAGACCACCTCCACCTCATCGCGTTCCCCCTCGGGGGCGGACCCGACGGCGGGCATGCCGGGGGGGGCGGAACCGGCATTCTCAGGGCGAAGGAGGAGCGTCTCCTCGAGCTCTCTCTCCTTCTCCTCGCGCGCATCGGCCACGATCCGGCTGCCGTCGACAAACGGGACCCCCTCCTCGGCGGCCGCCTCCTCGAGAACCGCCCGGTACGGGCTTTCAACCCAAAGCTCGTTGAAGAGAACAAGAACAGGAATCTCCGTCTCCCTCGCCAGCCGGATCATCTCCTTCGTGTTCTCCCGGTAGTCCTCGGGCGAGACGCGCGTCCACGGCTCCAGCTCTCCGTAGTCGACCTCCTCGGGAGGGGCTTCTGCGGCCGCGTCGCCGACCGCGGCGCGTCCCGCCTGCGCCGGCGGGCTCGGCTCTCCGATCCTCCTCTTCGCCCCGGCGAGCTGCCGGGCGAGAGAGTCGGGCTCGTGCTTCATGAGAAGAGCGGCGTAGCGGACCAGCTTGAAGAGCTCGAGTTTCTCCGGAAGCGCGTGGATTCTGTCCTCCAGCGACGGCTCCTTCTTCTCCATGGCGGGCATGTCCTTGTCGCGGTAGCCCGACACCGACGCGTCGTTCATCCCGAACCCGAGGAGAAGAAGATCGGGGTCGAGGTCGAGAGCGAAGCTCTTCATCAATTGAAGCCCCTGGAACGAGCTGTAGCCGAGAACGCCCAGGTTGAGGACCTCCGACTCCATCTCCGGCATCCCCTCTTCGAAGAGCCTTTCCAGCCGAGCCGGGTAGGTTTCGCTCTCCGCGACGTTCGCCCCGAACGTCCACGAGTCTCCCAGGCAAACGACGCGAAAGAGAGAGGGCGGTTTCGCTCGAACGATCTCGCGGTCCCGAAAACCGTCCGAGTTGAGCGAGATCTCCCAGACCGGGTTCTCCCTGATCGCTTCGGGGATGCGTGGGATGAAGCTCCGGAGGAGGGAGTACCGGTCCTCCTCGCTGTGGACGGGGGAGAAGACGTCCACGTACCGCCTCTCGAGCCCCGGCCTGGCCTTCCAGATCAGATCCCGGTCGCGCACGAGAATCCTGAGGTCGTCGGTCCAGGGAGGTATGGGGCCGTACTTCTGGCCGGTGACGTAGGGGAGCACCACCGCATCCACCGCACGGTTCCGCGCGTAGTAGGCGATGCGGATCATCGACTCCAGAACGAGAAACACGAGAAGCGTGGATGTCGCGGCGGTCCGCGCCTCTCCGAGGAGCCGTCTCGGTCGCACCGTTCCCCCCATCGATCAACGGGGGGAAGCAGCGCGCTCATCCGTGCGAGGCTGTTTCCCCCCTCCGGCTATCTTAGCAGCACGACGCGCTGGGTGGAGGTTCGCCCGAACCGAGGATCGGCAGGGATTGCCTGATCATCAATGAACGCATCGCAGCCCATGGGGTTTCAGATCCTCCCGGCCTCTTCCGAAGACGGCCCCCGACGGGGCGGATAGGGGCCGCCTTGGGGACTCCTCCATTCCCCTGAAATGCCGAAACTAGGATGCGTGGAGGTGAATCGACCGAATCAGGAGGGATTTGCGTGAAAGAGCCGCGATCGGCGAGAAGGCGGCCCACCCGACGGGCTCGGGAATCCGGGCCCGAGAAGGCACCAGCGGAGAGAACGGAGGTTCAAAGCACCGTGGACGGAGGAGTTTCCCTCGAAAGCGTCGACTTCTTCCGATGCGCCTACGAGGACTCCGCGTCCGGCATGGCGCTGGCCACCCCTGACGGCCGGATCGTCTCGGCGAATCCCGCGGCCTGCCGGATCCTCGGGTACGAGGCCGGCGAGCTCGTCGGCCTCACGTTCCAAGAGATCACGCACCCGGACGACGTCGCCCGCTGCACGGAGCAGTTCCGCCTCTTGATCGCGGGCGAGTGCGCGCGCTACGAAATCGAGAAACGGTACATCCGCAAGGACGGCCGCGTCGTTCACGGGTTCCTCACGGTCTCCCTTCTCCGCGACGGGGAAGGCAATCCTCTTGTCGCGCTCGCGCAGATGCAGGACATGACGGACCGCCTCGCCGCGGAGGAGGGGCTACGTAGGGGCGAGGCCCGGCTGCGCGGGATCTTCGAGACCTCGGCCGACGCGATCATTCTCCTCGATCTTTCGGGGCGCGTGATCGAGGCGAACCACGAAACCGGGCGGATGCTCGGCCTGGAATCACTCCAGGAGTTCCTCGCGAGCGGCCCGTCCGCCTTCGATCTCATCGTCCCGGAGGAAAGGGAGCGGGGGCGGGCGGAGTTCGAACGGGTGCTCGGCGAAGGAACGGTTCGGGACGTCCGGCTTCGGGTCGCCCGGCGTGACGGGTCCACGTTCGAGGCGGAGATGAGCGGGGCGGTTCAGAGAGACGAGACCGGAAACCCGGCCGGGGTGATCCTCGTCGTCCGCGACGTCACGGAGCGAACGCGGGCGGAGGAAGCGCTCGCGGCGAGCGAGGAGAAGTACCGGACGATCTTCGAGAACGCCGCCGAGGGGATCCTCATCGCGCAGGACGGAATGCTCCGCATGGTGAACCCGGCGATGGTGCGGATGACGGGCCGGACGGAGGAGGAGCTTCTCTCGCGGCCGTTCGTCGAGTTCATCCACCCGGACGACCGGGAGGTGGTCCTTCGAAACCACAAGGCGCGCCTCGATGGACTGGAGGTTCCCCCGGTCTACGAGGTCCGGTTGTTAACCCCGGAGGGGAGCGTCCGCTGGATCGATGTCCGGGGCGTTCTCATCTCGTGGCAGGAGAAGCCCGCCGGCCTCAACTTCCTCTCCGACGTGACGGATCGCCGCCGGGCCGAAGAGGGGCTCCGCGCCAACCTCCGTTTTCTCGAGCAGCTCCTCGACACG
>JBDRFQ010000455.1:0-5361 GCA_043818685.1 Candidatus Eiseniibacteriota bacterium | reverse complement strand
TCGCCGGAGCGGTCACCATCGAGGGACTCGCGCCGCGAGCGCGGGCGGCTGCCCTCGCCGGGCTCGTCGTCCTTCTCGCACTCGACACCGCCTCGATGATCCGGCACCCCCACGAACAGGCCCCCCGGCGGCTCGCCGCGCACATCGACGAGACGTGCGGGGCGAAGGACCCGATCATCTTCCTTTCCCCCTACCTCTACTTCCCCGTCTCCTACTACGACGAGGGGAGGCACGACCTCAGGCTTTTCATGACGCAAGGAGGCTGGGAGCCGATCGCTCTCGAGGTCCCGCCGGAGGCACTGCTCACCGAGGAGAACGCCCCGCGGGCGGCGGAGGGTCGGAGCCGGGTGTTCGTCGTTTCCGGGTACTACTACGACTTCGCCTACGAGAGGAAGGTGGAGCGCGGCTGGCGCGAGTGGTTTCACATGGAACGCGGGGCGCTCCGCCGCGTCCGGCACGTCGGGCCGGCCGGAACGCTCTGGCTGTACGAGAGGCCCGGCGGCGGTCCTAGTCGAGACGATCTTCGATGAAGTCAAGGATGCGGGCGGTCGGCGCGGCCTCCGGGTTCTCGATCGCCTCCATCTCGCTCACGTGATCGTACCCGGGAAGGTACGCCGTTTCGACCTCGAAACCGAGAGAGGAGAGCTTCGAGGAGAAGGCGAGCGCCTCGGCCGCGAACGTGGGCAGGTCCTCTTCGCAGTAGAGAACGAGAAACGGGGGGAGGTCCATCCCCGCGACGACCGACCACGACGGGGAAGCCTCGTCGAGAACCGCTTCGTCCGCGTCTGTCCCGAACGTTTGGTCGAACGCGTCGGCGAGCACGAGCGCGCTGACGTCGTCGAGCGTGTACACGCCGCTCATCGAGACGAGCCCGCGGATGCGGGGGCGGAGGGCGGCGTAGTCCTCGTGCGCGGCGAGAAGCGAGGCGAGATGCCCTCCGGCGGAGTGCCCGAAGACGAAGATACTCCCGGGATCGCCGCCGTACTCCGCGACATGATCGACCGTCCATTGGAGGGCGTCCGCGCAGTCGCGGATGTTGTCGGGGTACCAGGCCGCCTTGAGGGACGGGTCGGGCGCTTCGCTCGATCGCGTCGGGCAGATCGCCGCGGGGAAGACGCTCTCGGATGTGAGGCGGTAGTTGACCACGACCGTCACGTAGCCCTCGCTCGACGTGAACGACTCGGCCACGAAGTCGTACCACTCCATGTAGCCGTCCGTCCAAGCCCCTCCATGGATGAAGAGAACGACCGGTTCTCCCGCGGAGGAGGCCCGGTGGTAGACGGTGAGGTTCCGCGTCTCGTAACTCTCCATCTCGGCGTAGAGGTCCAGGCTGTCGCCGTCCGCCTCGACCATCTTGCTTCGCATGTCGGTGATCGGAAAGGCACCGATCGATGAATGAAACGATCCGTCGTATGAGAACGGACCGGCCGGAACGACCGCGTTCGTGTCGTCCGGGCCGGCGCCGCCGCCGCACGAGAGAAGCACGAGACCCGCGAGCGCCGCCGCGGGGAGGACGAGAAGGAGCCACGGGGAAGAGAAGTTGCGCATCTCGATCGACCTCCTCCCCCCTTTTCGGCCGGTCGCGCGGGCCGCTCGAGCAGGGACCGTGCGCGCGCCGACCCGGGGCCGCCGACTCGGAGGCGTGCGCCGATCGCCCGGGAAAGGGACCCGTCCCCGATCGGCGGCGGGTCGCCGCGGGGGGCCGCCCTGTTCTCGAGCCGTCTAATCGGCGGAGCCCGCCGGCTCGCCGGTCACCGTCCACTCCTCGATCGCCGGCAGCCCCATCCCCTCGATCTGTCCCTCGATGAGCGCCTTGTCGCCGAGGAGGAGAAGGAGCGCA
Source organism: Candidatus Eiseniibacteriota bacterium (assembly GCA_043818685.1). Taxonomy (GTDB): domain Bacteria; phylum Orphanbacterota; class Orphanbacteria; order Orphanbacterales; family Orphanbacteraceae; genus VGIW01. The sequence continues at coordinate 3,521 of JBDRFQ010000455.1, read as the reverse complement.
CGATCCACAGGAACCGCCCGCGCGCCGAGGGCGTTCAGATCCTCCGCGCGGGCCGAGGCGATCGCGAAGAGGTCCTCCCCGATCGACGAGAAGGGAAGGCCCCTGTACGCGCACGACTCCGCCGCCCAGAGGAGCCCGTGAAGACCCTCGAAGCGCTGAATCGTTTCCATGCGAAGCGTCTCGCGCGACATCCGCGCCTCCTCCTCGGTCACGTCCCCCGCGCGGATTCGCTCGAACTCCTTCAAGAACTCGGCGACCGCCTCGCCGGTCGCCTCCGCGTGAACGTCGGAAGAGGCGGACAGATACCCCGCCGACGGGGACATCGTGTACCCCGATCGGGCTCCGTAGGTGAAACCGCGGGTCTCGCGGAGGTTCTGATTGAGCCGGCTGGAGAAGCTCCCCCCGAGCACGGTGTTGAGAAGTTCGAAGCGGACGCGGTCCGGGTCGTCCGCCAGGGGGCCCGGCATGCAAAAGCGGACCACGGTCTGGACGGCGCCGGGCTTGTCCACGACGACCACGCGGAACGCGTCCGTCTCGGAGGGGAGCGGCACGAGAGGCTCCGCCCTCTCGAACGAAGGGCTCGCCCTCCATCCGCCGAAGGCGGCCTCGAGGATCCGTTGCGCCTCCTCCCTCTTGATGTCCCCGGCGATGAAGAGCGTGGTGTTCTCCGGCCCGAAGAAGCGCTCGTGAAGCGCCCGGAGCTCGTCGAGGGCGATCGACTCGACATCCTCGACCGTGCCGTCGAGAGGCCGGCCGTAGGGGTGATCGCCGCCGAAGAACGCTCGGAGGGCGACCCGCGCGGCGACCCGCGAGGGGCGATCGAGATCCTGCCTCAGGTCCTCCGCGCGAAGCCTCCTCACGCGCTCCCACTCCGCCGGATCGAAACGGGGCCGGATCACCGCGTCGGAGAGGAGCCCGACCGCGCCTTTCAGGTTCCGCTCGAGCGCGGAGAGACGAGCCCCCGCGTGTTCGTGGCGCGCGTACGGCCGGAGGCTCGCCCCGAGGAGCTCGAGCGAGTCGGAGAAGGCGAGCGCCCCCAGGCCGCCCGCCCCCTCGTCGAGCATGTCGGCGAGAAGGCTCGCGGAACCCGCCTTCGCGCCGTCCATCCGGGCCGACCCGACCGCGAGAAAGAGGGAGACCTCGACGAGGGGAAGCTCGGTCCGCTCCCAGTGACGGACCTCGATCCCGTTGGAGAGCCGGAAGACCTCCGGCTCCTCCGGCACGAACGGCTTCGACGCCGCGGGAGAGGGGCGCTCGTCGCGGGCCGCGCGGAGAGAGGCCTCCTCCTCCGGAAGCACGCGCATCACGAGGCGTCCGTCCGGGCGGAGCACCTCTCCCGCCCAGCGCCGGATCTCCCCGGCGGTCGCCCGGCGATACCGGTCGAGATCCCGGCCGAACGAGTTCGGCTCGCCCCAATAGAAGTCGTAGAGGTTCAGCCGGTCCGCCTTCCGCACGATCGACTGCAGAGCGGAGAGCTTCCCCCGCTCCCACGAAGCCCGGTAGCGATCGAGCTCCTCCGGGCTCGGCCCCTCCCGCGCGAACCGGTCGATCTCCTCGTCCGCCGCCCTCTCGATCGCGTCGAGAGGAACCCCCGCGCGCGCGGTCACGATCACGTAGAAGAGGGATCCGAGCGTGCCGGAGCCCTGAAACGCCGCCACCTCCGTCGCGAGCTTCTCGTCGTAGACGAGCCTCTTGTAGAGGCGGCTCGACTTCCCGGAGGCGAGGAGGTCTGCGGCAAGGTCCATCTCCGCGTCCCCCGGCTGGAAGAAGGGAGGGCTGTGGTAGACGATGTAGAGGCGGGCGAAGCGGACGTCGTCGGAATAGACCACCCGCCGCTCCTTCTCGAGCCTCGCCGGCGGGGCGGTCCGGCGCGGAGGCTCCGGCCCCCTGGGAATCGTCGAGAAGAGCTTCTCGATGAGCGGCTTCACCTCGGCGGCGTCGAAGTCCCCCGCGACGGCGAGCGACGCGTTGTTCGGAACATAGAAAGTCGCGAAGAAGTCCTTCACGTCCTGAAGGGTCGCCGCCTCGAGATCCTCGTGCCTCCCGATCACGTCGATGAAGTAGGGGTGGCCGGGCGGGTACACGTGCTGACTGATCAGGTACTCCGCCTCGCCGTACGGCTCCATCTCGATCCCCTGGCGGCGCTCGTTCCGGACGATGTCCCTTTGCGTGTTCAGCTTCTCCTCGGTCATCGTTCGACCGAGGTCCTCCATCCGGTCCGCCTCGATCCAGAGGAGAGTCGGCAGGAGATCGCGCGGCCCGAACATGAAGTAGTTCGTGCGGTCGGACGAGGTCGACGCGTTGCTCCATCCGCCGCTTTCCTCGACCACGACGTCGATCTCCGGGACCCGTTCGGTCCCCATGAACATCAGGTGCTCGAAGAGATGGGCGAAGCCGGAGCGTCCCTCCGCCTGGTCCTTCGCGCCCACGTGGTACCAGAGGTTCACGCACGCCGCGGGAAGCGAGTGGTCCTCGTGCAGGATGACGGTGAGCCCGTTCTCCAGCCGGTACTTCTCGTAGGCGACCTCCTGCGCGAGCGCGGGGCCCGCCAGGGAGAGCAGAGCCAGAAGCAAACAGAACCGTCTCATCTGAATTCACCCTCCGAATGCGGATGAAGGAACGCTCGTCCGCGGTGCGCGCGCGTTCCGGCGATGCGGCGGGGAAAGAACGAGGGGGAGTGCCCTCCAAGGACCAACCGCCGGCCGCGGACGGCGCATCACAAGAACGCGTGCATAATCCTGGCTAGAGCGTCGCCATCTCCACGTTGTCGAAGTTCCGGCGGTAGAACGTCACGTACTGCACCTTGCGCTCGAGGGCCTGAATGACCACGCGGCTCCAGTTCACGCCTGTGAATTTCTGCGCGCTGCCGAGGCCGCCCGGGCTGAAGACATTGATCTCCATTAGCTTGTCGCCCACGATGTCCAGCCCCACGAGAAACATGCCGTCCTGCACGATCTTGGGCCGCACGATCTCCGCCAGACGCAGGGCCGTCTCGTCCACTTCCGCCTCCCGGAGCTTTCCGCCCGCGTGGATGTTCGAGCGCATGTCTCCCCCCGTCCGGACGCGGCGGAATGCGGCGTACTTCCCCTTGTGCCGCAGCGGTTGGCCGTTCATGAGAAAGAGACGCATGTCCCCTTCGGCGGCGGCGGGCAGATACTCCTGAGCGATGACGTACCCGTCGCGGCTCACCGCATCGATCATCTGGTTGAGGTTCGGAACATCTTCCGGCCGGACAAGAAAGACGCTCTGCCCGCCGGACCCCTGCATCGGCTTGAGGACGATGGTGCCCCCCTGATCCTTGGCGAAGTTCTTGATCTCCTCTCGATCCCGGGTGATCAGCGTTTTCGGCCGCACCTCCTCGGGAAAGAGCTGGAAGTACATCTTGCTCATCGCCCGGGCGAGTCCGTTCGGGTCGTTCAGCACGAGAACGCCGTGACGCATGGCGGCCCTGCCGAACTGGATTCCCGCACCCATCCCCCAAGGCCGGTGGATCGCGTCGGCGGCCGGATCGTTCCGAAGCA
>JBDRFQ010000454.1:0-4070 GCA_043818685.1 Candidatus Eiseniibacteriota bacterium | reverse complement strand
GTCATGGGTTATGAACGAGTAGGTGAGGACTCCCGAGCCGTCGCCCAAATGCAGCTCGGCGATCGACCCGTCCGCCGCCGCCTGGTAAGTCACCGTGGCCACTCGATAAGGCGGTATCAGCGGGCAAACGCCAAAGGTGTGGTTCGCCCCGGACAAGAGGATGCAGCCTGCACTGTCCGGGGGCGCGACGGGCAGGGAGGTCCAACAGCCCCCCGGCGTCGGATAGTACAGGGTAGACAAGTAGCCGAGCGAATGATCGAAGTTACAGACCGGGAGCCAGTAGGCGAGGGCGGGGTTCGTGGATCCGAGTACCCAGTAGTCGACTAAGACCTCCTCCCCCACTGTCGTGACGAGGTAATCCGGCTGCGGATCGCCGACCACTCCGTTCAGGTCCGCCTCGACGTAGTACTGCGCGATGCCCGCGCTCGCCGCAGTCAAGAGCATCAGAGTCGCTGCCCAAGCACCCATCATGCGCCCCTCCTCCAGGAACCCTCGTGAAGGTCCCCTTCATGCCCGGGCCCCGGAACGGACCGAAAGGGCCGGAATCCGGGGATCCGGCGCGACTCCTGGTGCGTGTCTCACGGGTGTTTGACGCGCTAGTCAGTATAGCATGAAGCGCACCGGGTGTTTAGGTACCAGATACCTTTTTCCGGGCGATGTGCCCCCTGAGTCGGAGCGTCCCGCCCGATGGAAAAAGGGAATCCGGTACCTAAACACCCGGTCGCCGGCGTAACCACGGTGGGTGACGCCCACGGGCGCCCGCGAAGGGCGCGGCCACAAAGTGCGAAGGCGCGACTGGCCGGCGCCCGAGCGGGCTGTGGGCGACAGGACCCGCCGTGCGAAGGCAGAATATCACTCAGCATCCGCTCGCCGCTCGAAAACCGTCTAGAACTGCTTCTCGTATCTCTTCGGATCGAAGGGCTCTTTCTTCTTGTCGATCCAGTAGGTGGGGGCTTGGGAATCGAACTTCCGGTTGAGAAGGTCCTTCCCGAACAGCCGGAGAAGAAGACCGATCGGAGTGAAGACCAGATAGAAGATCAGGACGAGGATGAGCCTGGTGTTGAACCAGCCGACCGCGTGCCCGAACTTCTGGAGCAGCCAGAAGACCGGGCGCACCGCCGGCGGAAAGAGAACCGACGAGAGGAGCCCGTAACCGGAGATCGCGTAGAAGACCGTCGCCGTCGTCCGGTGATCACGCCAGAGCCAGATCGACCCGACCGCCGCCGTCACGATGACGAGCACGAACCCGAACTTCCGAAGCTCCCTCCTGTCCGGACGATCCGCCATACGATCCTCAGTCGAGCTCGAACTCGCTCCGCCAGTCCTTGTCCCCCTCGAGCGGCTTCTGCTCCTTCTTGTCGAGGAGCCAGCTCCCGAGCACGAGGTAGTCCATCTCCGTCCGCATGAAGCAGGTGTACGCATCCTCCGGCGTGCAGACGATCGGCTCCCCCCTCACGTTGAACGACGTGTTGATCACGACCCCGCAGCCGGTCTTCCGCCGGAACGTGTCGATCAGCTCGTGGTAGCGGGGCGCCGTCTCACGATCCACCGTCTGGATGCGCGCCGAGTAATCGACGTGCGTGACCGCCGGGATCTCCGAGCGGGGCACGTTCAGCTTGGCGATCCCGAAGAGCCTCTTCTCGTCATCCGTCATCGGGATACGGATCCCCTCCCGCACCGGCGCGACGAGAAGCATGTAGGGACTCTCCCGATCGAGGCCGAAGTAGATCCCCGCCTCCTCGAGCAGAACGCTCGGGGCAAACGGCCGGAACGACTCCCGGTACTTGATCTTGAGGTTCATCACCGACTGCATCGTCTGCGAGCGCGGGTCGCCGAGGATCGACCGCGCCCCGAGCGCGCGCGGCCCGAACTCCATCCTTCCCTGGAACCACCCGACCACCTTCTCTGAGGCGAGAAGATCCGCGACCGTCTCCATGAGGTCGCCGTCGGCGAGCCTCCGGGCCGGGGCCCCATTCACTTCGAGAAACGCGCGGATCTCCTCGTCCGAGAATTCCGGCCCGAGATACGACCCGCTCTGCGAGTCCCGCTCCGGCCGGGCCCGCCTCCCGTTTCCGAGAACCCGGTGCCACGCGAAGAGCGCCGCCCCGAGCGCGCCCCCCGCGTCCCCCGCCGCCGGCTGGATCCAGATCCTCTCGAAGGGCCCTTCGCGGAGGATCTTCCCGTTCGCCACGCAGTTGAGCGCGACGCCACCCGCGAGGCAGAGGCTCTTCATCCCGGTCTCGCGGTGCACGGTGCGCGCCATCCGCATCATCACCTCCTCCACCACCTCCTGGACCGAGCGCGCGAGGTCCATCTCCCGCTGCGTGAGCTCCGCCTCCGGCTTCCTGGGAGGCCCGCCGAAGAGGTCCTCGAAGCGCCGGCTCGTCATCGAAAGCCCGGCGCAATAATCGAAATATCGGAGATTCAGACGAAAAGAACCGTCCTCCTTGAGGTCCATGAGATGCTCAAGGATCGCGTCGACGTACTTCGGCTCCCCGTACGGGGCGAGACCCATCACCTTGTACTCGCCCGAGTTCACCCTGAATCCCGTGAAGTACGTGAACGCCGAGTAGAGAAGGCCGATCGAGTGCGGGAAGTGGATCTCCTTGAGGATCTCGACCTCGTTCTCGCGCCCGACCCCGAAGCTCGTCGTGGTCCACTCCCCGACCCCGTCGATCGTGAGGAACGCCGCCTCCTCGAAGGGGGACGGATAGAACGCCGAGGCGGCGTGCGACTCGTGGTGCTCGGCGAAGAGGATGCTCCCCTCGTAACCGAGCTCCTTCCGAATCAGCTCCTTCATGAACAGCTTCTGCTTGAGCCAGAGGGGGATCGCCTTGATCATCGATCGGATCCCGAAGGGGGCGTGCATGAGGTAGGTCTCCACGATCCGCTCGAACTTCGTGAAGGGGCGATCGTAGAAGACGACGTAGTCCAAGTTCTCCGCGCGGATCCCCCCCTCCCTGAGGCAGTACGCGATGGCGCCGCTCGGGAAGCGGAAGTCGTGCTTCTTCCGGCTGAAGCGCTCCTCCTGCGCCGCGGCGACGATCCGGCCGTCCCGGACGAGGCAGGCGGCGCTGTCGTGGTAGAACGCCGAGATGCCGAGGATGTTCGTCGAACCCATGAAGACCCCGCTCGGTCCCGTCTCCGGGCCTCTTTCTCCTGATCGGCCGGTTCACGGGGGCCATGAAGCGGCGCGAGGCGCTTCCTTCCCCTCTACTCTTATTCTATGACAAACGGCCGCTCGCGGGAATCCCGGACGGGGGGCGCCGGAGCCGCGGGCGCGCCGTTCGGGAGGCTTCTCCCCCCCTACTCGCGCGGGAGAACCCGGACGAGGAGAAAGTCCGCGAGCGCCCGGGCGGCGACCTCGTGCCCGCGGGGGTTCCAGTGCCGCGCCACCGGGTAGTAGAGAACCTCGCCCCGGTCCGCCGCCTCCTTGAAGCTCGGGTAGAGGTCGAGGAAGTGGATCCCCTCCTCCTCGCAGAAATCGGCAAGCACCCGGTTCGGCTTCAACGTGTCGTACGCGTCCGGGTCGGCCGCGTAGTGGACGATCACCTCGCGCCACACGTCGGGGTCCAGCTGCTGCTCGTTCGGGATGAGACAGAGCACCATGGGGATCCCGCGCGCCCGGCACTCCCCCTTCATCTCCCGGAGGATCGCGAGGGCGAGATCCCACGCCTCCTGCATCTCCCTTCCGTACTCCTTCGCGAAGTTCTGGAAGTAGAGGGACATCCTCTCCGGCGGTATCCCGTACTCCCCGGGCGGGGGAAGGTTCACGATCGAAGGAAGAGGACCCTTCACCCTCCGGATCAGCCTCTCCAGCCGGACCGAGACGAGGATCCAGAGGTGCGAGCGCTGGGCGAGGAAGCTCTTCGCCGCGGCCTTGATCTTCCCGGCCGGGGAGAGGACCCGCGGCGGCGCGATCACGAGCCTTCCGTTCTCGATGCTCATGTAGCGGAACCGGAGGTTGTCGGTCAGGTCGTTCAGGCAAAAGCCGACCACGACGAGATCCGGATCGTAGTTGAACACCGCGTTCCGGAGGACGATCAGGTACTGCGCGGTGCCGTAACCGG
>JBDRFQ010000453.1:0-9582 GCA_043818685.1 Candidatus Eiseniibacteriota bacterium | reverse complement strand
GCAGATGACCTCGACGGTGGCCGCCGAGACGGGCGCGTCGTTCGCCGAGATCCTCGCGGCGCTCTTCCCGTGCGCGTCCGTCACCGGCGCCCCGAAGCGGAGCACGATGGCGATCATCGCGGAGACGGAGCGCTCGCCGCGGGGGGTCTACACCGGGTGCGCCGGGTTCCTCGCCCCGGGCCGCCGCGCTCTCTTCAACGTGGCGATCCGGACCGCGGTCGTCGATCGGGAGAGGGGGGAGGCGGAGTACGGGGCCGGCGGCGGGATCGTGTGGGAATCCACGGCGAGCGGCGAGCACGAGGAGTGCCTCGCCAAGGCGCGAATTCTCGTGGAGGAGCGGCCCTCCTTCTCGCTCCTCGAGACGCTCCTCTGGACGCGGGAGGAGGGGTGGTTCCTCCTCGATCTGCACATGAAACGGCTCCGGGAATCGGCCGCGTACTTCGGCTTCCCCTTCGACGAGGCCGAGGCGAGAGAGGGGCTGCTCGAACACTCCCTCTCCTTCGGCGATCGGCCCCGCCGCGCGCGCGTTCTCGTGGGCCGGGGGGGCGGGGTGGCGATCGAGTCGGAAGAGCGCGAGTCCGGTCCCGAACCCGTGGTGGTCGGCCTCGCGCGGGAGCCGGTCGACCAGAACGACCGCTTTCTCTATCACAAGACGACGGAGAGGCGGGTCCACGAGCGGGCGATGGAATCGTGCCCCGGATGCGGAGAGGCGCTCCTCTGGAACCCGCGGGGAGAGCTCACCGAGGCGTGCCGCTCGAACGTGGTGGTCGAGAAGGAAGGACGGCGGGTGACGCCGCCCGTCTCGTCGGGCCTTCTCCCGGGGACGTTCCGCGCCCACCTCCTCGCGCGCGGGGAGGTCGTCGAGGGGATCGTCCGTTTGGAGGAGCTCGCCCGCCGCCCGCGCCTCTGGCTGGTGAACTCGGTCCGGAGGTGGCGCGAGGCGCGGCTCTCCGAAGAGGCGCTTGGTCGGATCCGGCCGGGCGCCGGCGTGTCGTAGGGAATCGCCGCCGGCCGCTCTCCGGGGCGGCGGCCGCGCCGCCGCCGCCCCCTCTTCCATCGCTAGCGCGCGAGCAGGACCTTTCGGGTTTGAAGCTCCTCACCGGTCCGGACGCGGCAGAAGTAGACGCCGCTCGCCGCGGGCGAACCGGATTCGTTCCGTCCGTCCCACGCGAGGCGGTGCGGTCCCGCCGGGAGAACGCCGCCGGCCAGCAACCGTACTCGCTCCCCCTTGAGGTTGTAGATCGCCACGTCCGCCGGTCCGGTTCGCGGGAGCGTGAAGGCGATCTCCGCGCTCCCCCGGAACGGGTTCGGCGCGACCGCCAGGCGAAGAGCGCTCCCCGCGGCCGGCGCTTCGCCCGCGCACCCGCGGTCTTCCGCGACGCCGGTCGGAACCACCGTCGCGACGAGGACGTTGTCGAAAGAGGCGGAGGCGCCCTCATCGACCTCCATCCCGACGCTCCCCCGGAGGAGCGGATCGTCGTCAAGGACGGCGAAGAGTGGGATCCGGGAGGAGAGATCGCCGGGGGAGTACCACCCTTCCAGCTGCGCGCCCGCCGCCCGCACCAGGAACACGAAGTTCTCCCCCACCCCCATCGGGCAGGGAAACTCCGCCAGAGGGGTCGTCCCCGAGGGCGTCTCCCGTTCGAGCCGTCCCTGGACGTTGTCGAGCCTCACGCGGTAGGCGCTCGGCGGATCCGTCTCCCTGCTGAAGCGGAAGAGGAGGCTCTTCGTTCCGCCGGGGGACATCGGACAGAGCTCGACCTGGAAGGTGAGGTCGCGCGCATCGAGCGTGTCGACGGTCGCCCGCGCGAAGCCCGGGACCGGAAGACCCGCGTCTCCGTTGTACCTTCCCGTCACGACCTCAAAGAAGCCGTTCCCGGCGACCTCCTCCACCCACCCGTCGGCGGTCTGATCGCTCCAGTTGTCGTAGAAGATCACGCCCGGCGTTCGGAAGCAGCCGACCCCGTAGCGGCCGATGTCGTACCCGCCCCATCCGCTTCCGACGCACGGCGAGGTCTCGTGGATCCAGTGCGCCCGGCCGGCGATCTCGCAGTACTCCGGATCGGCGGAAAGGTCCGTCGGGTCCGGCGAGCAGCCGACGTAGTCCCCTCCGGTGTTGTTCCAGACGTCGCAGTGGCTCGTCGCGACGAGGCCCCCCGGAAGCTCGTTCCAGATCCCTCCGCCGGCGGGGGAGTTCGCGATGATCGAGTTCGAGAAGGCCGCGGCGCCTTGCGAGCTGTTTTCGTAGACGTAGACGCCGCCCCCCTTCGGAGCGGTGTTCGCGTCGATCGTCATCCAGTGGAGGGCGGGATCGGCGGCGAAGACCGAGATCCCGCCGCCCGCGCTGTCCGCCGCGTTGTCGACCACCAGGTTGTGGTAGATGTCCGGCCTCGGGAGGATTCCGAGGAAGTAGCAGAAGCGCAACCCCGCGCCTTCCCGGGCGCTGTTCCCGTAGAAGACGTTGTCCACGACGAGGGGAAACTGGCGGAACGCGCGCGGAGCTTCGTGCTCGCGATCGGAGATCCGGTCTCTCGTTCCGCAACTGCGGAAGGATCCCGGAATTCAGTAGAAGAGGCCGCCGCCGTACTGGACGCTTCGATTGTCGTGGATGACGTTTCCGGTGATGATCGAGGCGCAGTTCCGGCTCGCGATGCCGCCCCCGTAGTAGTCGGCGCACAGGTTGTCGTGGATCACGTTATCCGTGATCGTGGGGTCGCTGTGCTCGCAGTAGATCCCCGCGCCTCGGAATCCGGCGTAGTTCCCGAAGAACTCGCTCCGATGGATGATCGGCGCCGCGACCCACGCGTAGACGCCCCCGCCGTCCGTCGCGAGCGCCCGGTTTCCTTCGAACGCGCAGTCGGCGATCGTCGGGCCTCCGTGATCGATGTAGACGCCTCCGCCGTCCTGATGCGCGGTGTTGTTCACGAAGCGGTTCTTGAGGATCTTGGGGAACGCGTACGAGCAGGAAACGCCTCCCCCGTTGGTCGCCGTCCCGTTTCGGATCGTGAACCCGGTGAGGACCGCTCCGAAGCCCTCGCCGTTGGTGAACGAGACGATCGGCGCGAGGAAGACCATGCCGGGCTCCAAGAACGTCGAGTCGATGTAGGCCGGATCTCCCGTTTCGATCATCCGGCTTCCGACGACGATCTCCTTTCCCAGGAACGAGAGGTTTTCCGGATAGGGTCCCGGGTAGACGAGCACCGTGTCGCCGTCCGATGCGGCCTGGATCCCTTCCTGGACGGTGGAGAAGTCGAGCGGGATCCGGATCGTCGTCCCTCCGGCCGGGGCGGCGGTGAACACGGCGAGAACGAGGACGAGGGGCATTCTCCTCATGCGTCATCCCTCCTTTCCAGACGGTTTTCAACGAGCTGCGCGGATCCTGATGCGGTGTCGCGGCGCGGTGTTCGGCTCGGCGGTTCGGGCGAAGTCAGTGTAGCGTGAGGATCGGGGGGCGGCAAGGGGGGGGCGGCCTCAAACGCGCGCGAGGAGATCGGGCGCCGGCCGAGGGGGCTTCCGGCACAGAAAAAAGGGCGCGGATGACGCGCCCTGGAATCGCTCTCCCACCCCGAATCGAGGCCGCTCTACGCCTTCCGCACCTTCCCCCCGCGGAGGCAGCGCGTGCAGACCGAGCGGCGGCGCACGGTCCCCTTCTCGACCACGCGAACCTTGTGGAGGTTGGGGTTGAAGCGGCGCTTCGTGACGTTGTGCGCGTGGCTGATCCGGCTTCCGAACTGGATCCCCTTCCCGCAGATCTCGCAATGACGGCCCATGATCTTCGCTCCTTGGGGACCCGGCGGTCCCGGATGGTCGATTTCAGCTACAGACAAGGCAGTTAAGCACGCGCCCGGCGCGGGGGCAAGCGTTTTCTGCGGACCGCCGCGCCCTCCCGGCCCGGGTCAATCCCCGTTCCGGTACTCGAGATCGTACAACGTCTTGTAGATTCCCCCCTTGGCGAGGAGCTCCTCGTGGGTCCCCTCTTCCCGGATCCGCCCGTGGTGGAGGACCACGATCCGGTCGACGTTCCGGATCGTCGAGAGGCGGTGCGCGATGACGAGGGAGGTCCTCCCCGCGAGGATCCGCTCGAGCGCCTCCTGGATGAGCGCCTCGGTTTCGCTGTCGATGTTCGAGGTCGCCTCGTCGAGCACGAAGATCTCCGGGTCTGCGGCGAGCGCCCGCGAGAAGGCGAGGAGCTGCTTCTCGCCCGCGGAGAGCCCCGCCCCCCTCTCGCGGAGGACGTGGTCGTACCCGTCCTCGAGGCGCCCGATGAACCGCTCCGCGTTCGCGACCCGCGCCGCCTCGACCATCCTCTCGCGCGGGATCGACTCCTCGCCGAGGCGGATGTTCCGGTCGATCGTTCCGCTGAAGAGAAACACGTCTTGAAGAACCGTACCGAACCGCCGGCGAAGGTCGCCCGGCTCCATCTCGCGGATGTCGACTCCGTCCATCCGGATCGCGCCCTCGGTGACGTCGTAGTAGCGCCCGAGGAGGGTGACGAGCGTGCTCTTCCCCGAGCCGGTCGCGCCGACGAGGGCGATCCGCTCCCCCTTCCGCACCGTGAGATCGATCCCGCGGAGGACCCACTGGTCCCCGTCGTACGCGAAGGAGACCTTCTCGAAGCGGATCCCCTCGCCGAGGGGGCCCGGCCGCGCCGGCTTCTCGGGAGCGCGGATCTCCGGCTCGGTGTCGAGGAGCTCGAAGATCCGCTCGGAGGACGCCATCGCCGCCTGCAGGATGTTGTACTTCTCCGAGAGGTCGCGGATCGGGCGGAAGAACAGCGCCGTGTACTGGAGGAACGCGGCGAGCGCGCCGAAGGTGACCATCCCCTCGAGGACCTCGGAGCCCCCCTTCCAGACGAGAAGCGCGACCGCGACCGCCCCGATCACCTCGATGACGGGGAAGAAGACCGCGAAGTAGAAGACCGTGCGGAGGTGGGCGAGGAGGTGGTCGCGGTTCAGCCGGTCGAACCGGTCGAAGCTCCGATCCTCGGCGCCGAAGAGCTGGATCACCTGCATCCCGACCAGGCTCTCCTGGAGGTACGCGTTCATCTTCGCCACGCGCGTCCGCACGTCGCGGAAGGCGCCGCGCACCTTGATCCGGAAGATCAGGCTCGCCGCGAAGAGGAACGGGAGGACGGTGAAGAGCGCGAGGGCGAGGCGCGCGTCGAGAAGGAGCATCGCGGTGACGATCCCCGCGAGAAGGAAGACGTCGCCGAAGATCTCGACGACCCCCGCGGTGAAGAGATCGTTCAGCGCCTCGATGTCCGAGGTGACCCTCGTGAGGAGGCGCCCGAGCGGGTTCCTGGAGAAGTAACGGAGCGACATCTTCTGGAGGTGGGTGAAGATCTCCATGCGGAGGTCGTACTGCACCCGCTGCCCGATGAGCTGCGTGATCCAAACCTGGACGTACCGGAGCGAGAACTCGAGCGCGAGGACGAGGAGGAAGAGGAGGCCCATGCGGGCGAGGACGCGGACGCGCTCCGCGCGATCGATCCCCTCGGCGGCGATCGCCCGGTCGATCGCGATCTTCGTGATGTACGGCCCGAGGAGCGCGAGTCCGGAGAGGACGACGAGGAGGGAGACCGAGAGCGCCACGCGCCCGCGGTACGGGCGGAGGTAGCGGAGGAGCCGCTTGAGAAGCTCCCAATCGACCTTCTTCTGGGCGCCCTCCTCCTCGGGGAGGATCGGGAGCTCCGCGCTCATCAGTCGACCTCCTCCAGCCGGCTCGAGAGGAGCTGCTTCCGGTGGATTCGCGCGTAGGTCCCCCCGCGCGCGACGAGCTCTTCGTGCGTCCCCTCCTCCGCGATCCGTCCCCCCTCGAGCACGACGATCCGGTCCGCGTCCCTGACCGCGGAGATCCGGTGCGAGACGATGACCGTGGTTCTCCCCCGGCGGAAGGCGCGGAGGCCGCTCAGAATCTCCTCCTCGGTCCGGAGATCGACGGCGGAGAGGGCGTCGTCGAGAACGAGGACGCGGGGGTCCCTCGCGAGGGCGCGGGCGAGGGCGATTCTCTGCTTCTGCCCGCCCGAGAGGAGGACCCCGCGCTCGCCGACGCGCGTTTCGTATCCGCTCGGGAAGAGCTTCACGTCCTCATCGATGCGGGCGAGGCGGCCGATCCGCTCGAGATCGTCGTCGGAGAGATCCGGCGCTCCGAAGCGGATGTTCTCCGCCACGGTGAGGGAGAAGAGAAAGGTCTCCTGGGGAACGTACCCGATCGAGCCGCGGAGGCGATCGAGCGGGAGCTCGGGCAGGGGGACGCCGTCGAGGAGGACGCGCCCCTCCGTCGGATCGAGGAGCCGGGGGATGAGCCGGACGAGGCTCGACTTCCCCGCGCCGATCGTGCCGACCACGGCGGTCACCGCCCCCTCCGGCATCGAGAGGTCGATCCCCGAGAGTACGGTCGTCCCGTTCGTTCCGAGCGACACGTTCTCGAAGAGAAGGGCACCGCGCACCGGCTCCTCGGCCCGGTGCGGCCCGGAGACCACCGCCGGCCTCTCGTCGAGGAGCTTTCCGATCCGTCCCATCGAGGCGGCGGCGCGCTGCACGAGGTTCAGCACCCATCCGAGGGCGATGGCGGGCCAGGTGAGCATCGCGAGGTAGCTCGTGAACGCGACGAAGCCGCCGAGCGTGAGGTTGCCGCCGACGACGCGGATCCCTCCGACCCAGAGCACGATGACGAGGGCGATTCCGGTGAGGAAGCTCATCACCGGAAAGAAGAGCCCCCACACCCTGACGAGATTCATGTTCCGCCGGATGAACTCGAGGTTGATCCGCCGGAAGCGCTCGATCTCGTCCCTCTCGCGGACGTACGCCTTCACCACTCGGATTCCGGAGAGGTTCTCCTGCACGTGCGTGGTGAGATCCGCGTACTGCTCCTGGATCCTCTCGAACCGGGCGTGCATCGCCTTCCCGAGCCGGTTCACCACGATCGAGAGAACCGGGAAGGGGAGGAGAGAGAGGAGGGTGAGGCGGAAGTCGATCGAGATCATCAGGGCGAGCCCGAACGCGAGGGTGAAGAAGGTGTTGGCGAGGTACATGATCGCCGGCCCGAGAAACATGCGGACCGCGTTCAGGTCGTTCGTCGCGCGCGCCATCAGGTCCCCGACCCGGTTCCGCTCGTAGAACGAGAGGGAGAGCTTCTGGAGATGGTCGAAGAAGTCGCTCCTGAGGTCGTACTCGATGCGGCGCGAGGCGCCGATCATGATCTTCCGCATGAAGAAGCGGAAGACCGCCTGAGCCAGGGCGAGAAGGACGAGCGCGGAGGCGTACGCGGCGAGCGGGTAGGCGAGCCGGCCGGCGCGGAGGTCGTCGACGGCGCGCTTCAAGACGAGAGGCGCGAGGAGCGTAAAGACGTTCGTAAGAAAGACGAAGAGCGTTCCGACGAGGTACGCCCGGCGGTAGCGCGCGAGATAGGGCCTGAGACGGAGAAGCTCTTTCACGGCTCGATGGCGATCTTGAGGGCTTCGCGGCGCTCCATCTTCTCGAACGCTTCGGCGAGCTCGGCGAGGGGGCGCCGGTCGGTGATGAGGACGCTCTCGTCGATCTCGCCCCGGACGAGGAGGTCGTACGCCATCGCGACGTAGCGCGGCGTGTGGTGGAAGACCGAGATGATCCGCTTCTCTTCGTAGTGGAGGGCGTGCGTGCCGATGCGGACCTCGGTCCCCGCCTCGCATCCGCCGAAGAGGTTCACCATCCCGCCCCGGCGGGTGATCGCGATCGCCCGCTCCCAGATCTCGGGGAGACCGACCGCCTCGATGACGACATCGACGCCGCGGCCGTGGGAGAGATCGCGGACCGCCTGCTCGGGGTTCGCTTCCTTCGTCACGTCGATCACGTGGTCCGCGCCGAGCCTCCTCGCCGCCTCGAGCTTCCAGGCGGTGCGCCCGAGAACGATCACCTCGGCGCCGACGAGCTTGATCAGGCGGACGAACATGAGGCCGATCGGACCCGCGCCGATCACCGCGGCGACATGATCCATGCGAAAGCCGGTCCGTTCGACGCCGTGCACCACGCACGCGAGAGGCTCGAGGAGCGCCATCCTCTCGAAGGAGATCCCCTCCGGAATCGTGTAGAGGTTCTGCTTCACGATCGGTTCGGGGACCAGGATGAACTCGGAGTACGCGCCGTTTAAGAATCGAAGATTATCACATAAATTGTACCGGTCGATCCGGCAGAAGTCGCACTGGTTGCAGGGCGCGGAGTTCGCCGCGACGACCGCCGTGCCGGGGCGGACGCCGGCAACCCCCTTGCCAGTCTCCTCGATGATCCCGGCGAACTCGTGGCCGAAGGGGGAGGGGAGCTCTGGGATCATCGTGTGGCCGCCGCGGACGTAGGTCTTGAGATCGGTCGCGCAGGTGAGGGCGCGGACCACGCGCACGAGGACCTCGCCCCGGCCCGGTTTCGGCACGGGGACCTCCTCGAGACGGAGGGTGCGCGCGCCGTAGAAGAGGGCAGAGAGCATCGTCTTCACTCGCCGCCCCCCTTCGGTGCGGCGGCGAAGACCGGGTCGGGCACGAGAACGACCTTGAGGGCCCGGCCGGAGCGGATCGCGCGGAGGCCCTCGTTGATTTTGGAGAGGGGAAGGTTGTGGGTGATGAGGTCGGCGAACGGAAGGGCGCCGCTCCGGATGAGCCGGAACGCCTCGCGGAGGTCCGCCGGGGAGGAGGAGTAGCTCGCGATCACGCGCACCTCTCTCTTGTAGATCCGGTTGAGATCGACCGCCGCGCGCGTCCCCTCGTCCGGCGCGGAGAAGAGGTGGACGGTCCCCCCGCGGCGGACG
The DNA here is from genome assembly GCA_043818685.1 of Candidatus Eiseniibacteriota bacterium. Lineage (GTDB taxonomy): Bacteria > Orphanbacterota > Orphanbacteria > Orphanbacterales > Orphanbacteraceae > VGIW01. The sequence continues at coordinate 807 of JBDRFQ010000453.1, read as the reverse complement.
AGATCGAGCGCGAGATCGAACGTGCCCTTCGCCCCGGCGGAAAGGAAGACCTGGTCCGCGCCGCGCCCCCCCGTGAGCCGCAGGACCCGGGCGACCGCCCGCGCCGGCTCCGCGGGGAGCGGGCGAGCGCCGGCCCATCGGGAGGCGAAGCGGGTCTTTCGGGGGAGGCGGTCGAAGGCGAGGACGCGCACCCCGCGCCGGCGGAGGAGCGCGGCGAGGAGGAGCCCGACGAAGCCGGTCCCGGCGACGACGGCCGTCTCGCCCCGCTTCGCTTCCGAGCGGCGGACCGCGCGGAGGCAGCAGGCGAGCGGTTCGGTGAGGCTCGCGACGCCGTCGTCCATCCGGTCCGGGATCCGGAAAGCCGCGCGGCGGAGGTGAAGCCCCGTCGCGGCGACGTACTCGGCCCACCCGCCCGGTTTCAGATTGGTCGACCGGAAGAGCGCGCACTGGGAGGGGTGCCCCTCCCGGCAGTAGAGGCACTGCCCGCAGGGGACGTGATGGGCGACGACGACACGCTCCCCGGCGCGGAAGCCGCGGGCGCGGCGCCCGAGCCTCTCGACAACCCCCGCGACCTCGTGCCCGAGAACGGTCCCGCGCGGGGCGCGGCGGAGCTTGTGCGTGTCGGAGCCGCAGATCCCCACCGCGGAGACGCGGACGAGAGCGCCGGCCGCGGGCACGCGCGGACGGGGGACCTCTCCGATCCCGACGCCCCCTCTTCCGTTCGTGACGACCGCGCGCACCGCATTCTCCTTCGGTGCCCTCCGGGAACCGGATCGTGGCCTCTGGGCGGTATCTGATTCCGATCGG
>JBDRFQ010000452.1:0-2781 GCA_043818685.1 Candidatus Eiseniibacteriota bacterium | reverse complement strand
ATCTTCTCCACCACCGACATCGCGGTGAAGCTCCCCGTCCGGATGCGCATCCTCTCCGCCTTCTCGGTCCCGTTCGAGACGATGAAGAACCCGAGCTCTCCGCGCGGCGCCTCCGACGCGACGTAGACCGAGCGGACCGGCGGCTTCACTTTCCGGAGGCGCGTCCTGTACTCCTTCTCCTCGTGCGGGAAGCGGTCGAGACACTGCCGGACGATCCTCACCGATTCCTCCATCTCCTTCACGCGGATGACGAAGCGGCAGTAGCAGTCGCCGATGCTGCCGAGGCCGCATCCGCCGACCGGCACGTCGAAAGCGAGTTCGGGGTAGATGCCGTAGGGGATGTCCCGGCGGATGTCCCAGTCCACGCCGGAGGCGCGAAGGTTCGGGCCGGAAATCCCGTAGGCGAGCGCCGTCCGGCGGTCGATCACCCCCACGTTCACGAGCCGTTCGTGGAAGATCTTGTTCCCCGTGATCAGGCGGTTGAACTCCGGGATCAGCTTCTCGAACGAATCGACGAAGCGGCGGACCTTGTCGAGCCAGCCGTCCGGAGCATCGAACGCCACCCCGCCGATCCAGACGTAGTTGTGGGTGAGCCGCGCCCCGCAGATCTCCTCGAACAGGTCGTTCACCCTCTCCCTCTCGCGGAGCGCCCAGGGGAAGGGGGTGATCGCTCCGAGGTCCATCGCCATCGTTCCGAGCGCCACGAGGTGGCTCGAGATGCGGTCCAGCTCGCCGACGATCACGCGAAGGAACTCGGCGCGCCGCGGCACCTCGATCTCGGCGAGCTTCTCGACGGCGAGGGCGTATCCCCAGTTCGCGTTCATCGCGCAGACGTAGTCGACGCGGTCGGTGTAGGGCGTGAACGCGAGGTACGTCATCCTCTCGCCGATCTTCTCGATCGACCGGTGGAGGTAACCGACGTCCGGGCGGCACGAGTGGACCACCTCGCCGTCCGAGGTCAGGATGAAGCGGAGAACGCCGTGGGTCGAGGGATGGTGCGGCCCCATGTTGAGCGTCATGTCCTCGGTGCGAAGAGCCTTCATTCTATATCCCGTAGTCTCTGGTGTTGTCGATGTCTTGGTAACGGAGTGGATCTACGTAGTCCTTGCGGAGCGGGTGCCCTTCCCAGTCCTCGGGGAGGAGGAGCCGCCGGAGGTCCGGATGGCCCCGGTAGCGGATCCCGAGGAGATCGTACGACTCCCGCTCGAACCACCCTGCGGAGGCCCAGATGTCCGAGATCGTGTCGATGACCGGGTTCTCGCGCGGGACGTACGCCCGCATGGCGACCGTACGCTTGTGCATGAGCGTGAGCACGCGATAGACGGTGCAGAGCCTCTCCCCGGTGTCGAGCCCGGTGAGGTGCGTCAGGTAGTCGAAGCGAAGCGCCTCGTCGTCCCTGAGGAAGAGACACACCTCCCGGATCCTCACGGAGTCCACCACGAGGTGGGGAGAGTAGGGAGCTCTCTGGAGCTCGACGACCCCGCCCGGCACCCCCTCGCGGAGCCGCGCCTCGACCTCCTCGATCGTCATCGTTCCGGCCATCGGTTTCCTGTTCGCGAGGAGCCCGCGCCTCGTCCTACTTCGGGCCTTCAGTCCCGGGCGCCTGGATGCGGCCGAGGTACTTCTCCCTCCGGATCTTCTTCTGGATCTCGAGAAGCGCCTCGGTCAGCGCCTCGGGGCGCGGCGGGCACCCCGGGACGTAGATGTCGACGGGGATCACCTTGTCGATCCCCTTGAGAACGGAGTACGCGTACGCGAAGAGACCCCCGCAGTTCGCGCAGCTCCCCATCGAGATCACGTACTTCGGCTCGGGCATCTGCTCGTACAGGCGCTTCACTCGCTTCGCCATCTTGAGCGTCACGGTCCCCGCCACGATCATCAGATCCGCCTGGCGGGGAGTGGCGCGAGGCACGGCGCCGAATCGGTCGAGGTCCGCGCGCGGGCCCCCCGTCTGCATCAGCTCGATCGCGCAGCAGGCGAGCCCGAAGAGGAGATACCAGAGCGAAGAGAGCCGCCCCCACGAAAGGAGCTTGTCCACGTTCGTGACGAGCACGCCGTCCGGAAGCGACTGGTGGATGTTCAGCTCGCGGAGCTTCTTCAGTGTCACCGAACGGCCTCCTCTTCCGCCTCCTCCTCGCCCATGTGCCAGGAGAGCTCGCCCTTTCTCCACAGGTAGACCAGACCGAGGGAGAGAATTCCGATGAAGAGGAAGATCTCCGCGAACGCGACGGCGGCGCGCCCCGATTCGAGCCACTCCCGGAAGACGACCGCCACGGGGAAGACGAAGGCGATCTCGACCTCGAAGATGAGGAAGATCAGCGCCAGGATGTAGAAGCGGAAGTTGAACTGGATCCGCCCCGCGCCGACCGGAAGCTCCCCGCACTCGTAGATGAGCGCCTTGTCCCCCCCGGGAGCCCGGGGCTGGATCAGACGGCTGGCAAGGAGGGTCGCCCAGACGAACCCCAAGGCAACCGCCAAAAAAACCACCACGTTGGTAAGGTCGAACAGCACGAGCCCCTTCCCGCAACTTGCGCAAAATCAATTCTTGCCGCCAATGAAATAATGCGAAGGGAGGTCGGCCCGATCAAGAGGAAAAGGGGATGGGGGGCCGGGATCCCCGGGCGGACGGTCCCCGGGGGGGCGCACGCGGCCGGCCGGGCTATCCTTCCGACTCGAGGAACCTCTCGGCATCGAGGGCCGCCATGCAACCGCTCCCCGCCGCGGTGACCGCCTGCCGGTAGACATGGTCCTGGACGTCGCCCGCGGCGAACACTCCGGGAA
>JBDRFQ010000451.1:0-2513 GCA_043818685.1 Candidatus Eiseniibacteriota bacterium | reverse complement strand
CAAATCTCCTAACCGCTCTTCCGGCCTTTTTCCTTTTCCGTTCCGCAAGGCCGTTCCTGTGTTTCGCTTCCCGCGAGGAGGATGATCGCCCAGGCGGCGATCCCCTCTCCGCGTCCGATGGCTCCCATCCCTTCGTTCGTCTTCCCCTTCACGCCGATCGCCTCCTCCCGGACGCCGAGGGCGGCCGCGAGGTTCCTCCTCATCGCGTCCCGGTGCCGGGCAACGCGCGGCTCCTCCGCGAGGATCACCGCATCGATGTTCACCACCGACAGGCCGCGGCTCCGGACCTCCTCCGCGGCCCGAGCCAGAAGCCCGATGCTCGAGACGTTCCGGAAGGCCTCGTCCGTGTCCGGGAAGAGGGTGCCGATGTCGCCCGCCGAGGCGGCCCCGAGAAGCGCGTCGATGACGGCATGGACGAGAACGTCCGCGTCGGAGTGGCCCTCGAGGCCGCGGGGGTAGGGGATCGCGACACCGCCCAGAACGAGCGGGCGCCCCTCGCGGAAGCGGTGCGAGTCGTAGCCCAGTCCGACGCGCGCGTTCTTCATCTCCGAACCTCCCGAGCGATCCATTCGGCGAGAAGGAGATCCTCCTCAACCGTGATCTTCACGTTCCAGCGGTCCGCGGGGACGGTTCCCACCCTTCCGCCGATCCGCTCGACAAGGGCGCACTCGTCCGTTCCTCTCCACCCCTCCTCGAGCGCTCTCCGGTACGCCTCGCGGAGCACCTCCGCGCGGAATGCCTGCGGGGTCTGCGCGAGACGGATCCTCTCCCGGTCGAGCGTCGCCGTCACCTCGGAGCCGTCTACTCGCTTCACCGTTTCCACCGGAGCGGTCACCGCCGCCGCCGCGCCGATCGCGCGGGCGAGCGCCACGGTCTCCTCCACCTCGCGCGCCGTGACGAAAGGACGCGCTCCGTCGTGCACCACGACGATCTCAACCCCATCAGGGACCATGAGAAGGCCCCGGTAGACCGAGTCGAAGCGCTCCTCGCCTCCTTCGGTCGCTCGGAACCACGCGAGGTTCTTCGGGGCGAGCGAAGAGGCGCGCTCCATCTCGCCCGGGGCGGCCGCGAGCACGATTCCCCCCACCGAGGGCGCGGAGACGAGACCCTCCAGAGTGCGCGCGAGAAGCGGCCGCCCGCCGATCGGGCGGTACGGCTTCGGGACCGGGCCGCCGAGCCTCAGGCCCGCCCCTGCGGCGGGCACGACGACGACCACCTCGGGGACAGAAGGTTCGTGGATCAAAAGATCTCGATCTTCAGATAGCGCCTGGGATTCTCGCGCACGTCATCGAGGAGCTCGTTCAGGTTGCGCGACGCCTCCAGGAGCTCCTTGTACAGCTTGTCGTCCCGGGAGAGCTGACCCAGCGTCCCCTGGCCGTGCTCCACGCGCTGCACGATCTGCTCGAGGGACTGGATCGTGCGGTCCAGCCTCAGCATCGTCTCATCGAATTGGGCGGCGGCGGCCGCGGCGCGCGTCACGGTCGTGTCGACCATCCCCCGGTTCTCGCGTATCACGGCGTCCAGGTTCTCCGAAAGCGACCGGAAGCTCCGGACCGAACTGCGTAGGTCGGTGCGGTTCTCGGCGAGCATCCCCTGGAGCTCCACGGAAACGTCGCGGAGAAGCCGAACGGTCTCCTGCAGAGGCTCGACGATCGCCTGCTCCTGCAGAATGGCCTCGACCCGCGAGACGATCGCCCCGACGTCCTCGAGGACGACGCCGAGCTGTGCCATCGCCTCGGTGATCCCGGGCGAGTATCCGCCGCGCACGATGATCCTCGTGTCGAGCGTGTCGGGACCCGTGCCGGGACCGACCGCCACGAACTTCTCCCCCATGATCCCCATGTTCTCCACGCTGAACCACGCGTCCGGATGAAGGACGACGTCGGCCCGGAGCTTGAGGGTCACGACGACCTCCTGGGCCCCGAGATCGAGCTCCGAAACCGAACCGCGCCTGAGTCCGGACACCATGACCGGATCCCCGACGTTCAGGCCGCCGACCTCGGGAAACGCGACGCGCACCCTCGTCCCGGTGCGCCGGATCTCCATCTGCCCCAGATAGACCACCCCGGCGACGAAGAGAACGGTCGCGGCGAGCACCGCGATACCGACCTTCCACTCCAGCCCCCTCGAGGCCATCGCATCCTCCCTCTACCCAGGAATCCCCGCCCGCTTCCCGCGCCGGCACCGGACCGCGGAGGGCGGCGCCTCTCTTCCTGCGGCCCTACAAGACGCGGATCGGCCCGTCCGCCTCCCCGCGCACGAACTGCTGCACGATCGGGTCTTTGGTGTTTCGGACCTCCTCGACGCTCCCCTCGAACACGATCTTTCCGCCATGAAGCATCGCCACCCGGTCGGCCACCTTGGAAGCGCTCGTCATGTCGTGTGTCACCGAGATCGATGTGACGTTCAGATCGTGTTGCAGAGACCGGATCAGATGGTTGATCACGTCGGCCATGATCGGGTCGAGCCCCGTGGTCGGCTCGTCGTAGAGTATGATCTCGGGATTCATCGCG
>JBDRFQ010000450.1:0-23385 GCA_043818685.1 Candidatus Eiseniibacteriota bacterium | reverse complement strand
GGCTCGAAGAAGCAACCGGCCGCCGCGACGAAGAGCGCCGCGGCGAGGAGGAACGCCTTCCGCGCCCCCCGTTCGGTCTTTCTCGTGTCCATCATCTCCCTCACCCTAGCCTGGATGATGCATGCGTTTCCTACTGCGGCTGCGAATCGTGGCCTGCGAGGCCTCCCTTCCGTCGCCGCTTCCTGGGGCGTAGTGCCGAGACTACGTTTCCGGGAGCGGCTCGTCCAGGTCGGCCTCTCGCCACGCGCTCCGCATCCTCGCGACGAAAACGCGTGCATCATCCAGGCTACAGCTTGAACGAGAGCCCCCCGTTCAGCTCCCAATCGACCCGTCTCTGCTCGCCCCCTCGGGACCCCGTCCCCACCGGGAAGATCGGAACCGACGCGTCCTGGATCTGCCGCGCCTTGATGTTGAGACGGGTCTTCTTCGACAGCTCCTTCCGGAACATGAGCTGGGTGTAGATCTGCGCCTTCTTCTTCTCCGAGTCGAGCTCCTTCCCCTCGGAGAGCGTGAACAGCTTTTCCACCTGGACGAACTGGCCGGTCTCGAAGGAGAACCCCTGCCCGATACGATAGGAGACCTTCATGTTGAGGTTCTGCGTCTCCCCCTCGCGGCTGCGGCTGAACCGCCGGGTCGTCCCTTCCTTCTGGAAGCTCCCGCTCTCGTCGAGCTTGTAGCGGTACTCGAGCGCGAACCGGGCCGCCGCCGAAATGTCCCAATCGATGACCGAGCGGAGCTCGGAGATTCGGGTCATCGTGTTCCGGCTCGAGTCCGCTTCCTTGAAGATGTAGATCAGCGTCATGGTGTAGGCGCTGTTCAGCTTCACGTTCGGGAGGACTTGATAGTTGATGGTCGGGGAGACCCGCCAGGTCTGGCGCGTCTCGTTGTTCGCCGAACGGGTCCGATCGATGTTCACCGTGCGCCCCTCGTCCACCGAGAAGGACGCCGACCCCCTGATCTTCCCCGGGGGCGAGAAGTCCAGGTCGGCGGCGATCCGCCGGTCCGCGTTGTCGCGGTCCTGCGTCGAATCGACGTAGACGCGGGAGGTCAGCCCGATGCTCCCGGTGGTGCGAAGCTGCGTGTAAGCCCAGAGCGGGCGGGAGAGGTTGAGGAGCACGGAACCCCGCTCCGTCTCGCCCGTCGCGTCCGGCTCCCCCGCCTTCGGGAAGTACTTGTCCTCCGTGACGCTCCGCTTCATGGTGAGCTTGCTCTTGATGCTCGCCGGGAGCCGGTAGGCCACGGACGTCTCGGCGCCGTAGTCGAGGCGTTCGCTCGACTGAGCGGCGTCGATGGCGAACCGGCGGCTTCCCCACGCGTAGTCGAGCCTCGCCTCATACTCAGTCCGCGCGCCCGCGGCGCCCTTCATCACGAAATCCGCGCTCCTCCTCCGATCGGTCGCCGTCTCCACGCCGCCTGCCGGGCGCGCGAACGACCGCCTCGATCGCTCGGCCCTCATGTTGAGCGAGATCTTCGCGAAGTCGAAGTCGTCGAGGCGGACCGTCGAAGAGACCGCGTCGGTCGCGTCGCGGTTGTCGTCGCTCCGGCTGTCCCCCGACTGCCCCCCCGCGGTCTCAATGGAGAAGCTGTTCCTCGCCGCGCTGCCCTGCACGTTGACGTTCAGAGTCTGCCGGGGCTGGTACTCGAGCCCGACCGCCGAGTTGAGCGCGTTCCCCCTCTTCTTCTCCCACCGGGTCGTCGGACTCCCCCCCTCGGTGGTGGGGCGCTGCTCCTCGTCCTTGTCCCTCGTTTCGATCCCCCCCTCGAGCGTCATCGTGAGGCGGAGCGATTTCGGAAGCTCTCGAATGAACGTGCTCTGGAGAAGGAGCCGGTTCAGGTTCGTGTCCGTCGATCGGAGGTCGTCCTGCTCCCGGTTGTCGTCCCGGCCATACCGGAGACCCACCCGGACCCCCTCCCACAAGAGGTATTGGAGCTCCACCTCGGTCCGTCGGATTCCCGACTCGCGGTTTGCTCGGTCCGCGCGCCGCTTCTCCCACGTCGTCCGCGTCTTCGCGAGGAGGTTGTCCCTGAGGAGGTAGTCGAGCGTGAAGATGTTCGAGATGTTCGTCGTCGACCGGATGAAGCTCGCCTGGATCTCGTACATCGGGTGGAACCCTCGGGAGACGTTTTCGATCCGGACGCTCGGGATCTTCGAGAGCGAGTCCTCGACAACGAACGTGCGGATCGAGTCGGCGGCCAGCGAGTCGACCCAGAGCGACTCCCCCTCGATCCCGACCACCCAGACCGAGTCGGTGCGCACCTTCTCGAACTCGTCCCCCGGCTCCTCCTCCGCCCGGGCGGCCGCGGGAGCGAGCAGGGCGGCGAGGAGAGCGGCGAAAACGGGGAAGGGAACCCGCCTCATCGAAGCGCCTCCAGCGCATCGGAGAGACGGCACCACTCCGCCACCTCGAGATCCTCGGGGCGCGCCGAGAGATCGACGCGGGAGGCCTCCTCGATCCGGCGGAGCTCCTCGGCCGAGAACGAGCGGATCGCGCGGAGGCCGGAACGGATCATCTTCCGCCGGCCGCCGAAGAGAGCCCGGGCGAGCCGGAAGAGCGCCTCGGCGCTCGCCGCGCGAACCGGGAGCGGGTCGTGGAATCGGAGCCGAATCGCGGCGGACTCGACCCGGGGCCGCGGCCGGAAGCACGCCGGGCCGATCCGGAAGAGAACCTCGGCCCGGCAGTGATAGCGGACGAGGAGCGAGATCCTCCCGAAGGCGCGCGAGCCGGGCGCCGAGGCGATCCGGTCCGCCACCTCCTTCTGGAGGCAGAGGATCGCGCGGTCGACGCACGATGCATGAACCATTAGCTTTTCGATAATTCGCGCGGTGACGCGGTACGGGATGTTCCCCGCGACGACGAGCTTCTCCCCGGCCGCGGCCGCCTCGAGATCAAAGCCGAGAAAGTCCCCGTGGACGAAGACGACGTTCGTCCGCCCTCGAAGCCTCTTCTTCTGTCTCGCGAGAAGTTCCCCGTCGATTTCGACCGAGTGGACGGTTCCCGCCCGGTCCGCGAGGAGCTCCGTCAGCGTTCCGGGCCCGGAGCCGATCTCGACGACCCGGTCGGACGGCCCGAGACCGGCGGAGTCCGCGATCTTCCGGAGGAGGTTCGGATCGACGAGGAAGTTCTGCCCGAGCCTCTTACGCGGCCGGTGCCCCGCCCGCCGGAGGGCCCGCGCCTCCTCCGCCGGAGTGTTCCTTTCGCGCGTCACGCCGCCCCCTCCATCAGGAAGACGCGCCTCGTGTTCTCCGTCGTGATCCGGTCCATCTGCCGGAGATCCTTCCCCCGGATTTCCGCCACCTTCTCCAGCACGAAGCGCACGTACGCCGGCTCGTTTCGCTTCCCCCGGTGCGGGACCGGGGCGAGCCATGGGCAATCCGTCTCGACGAGGATCCGGTCCTCCGGGCAGGAGCGGACCACATCGGCGAGCTTCCCGTCCCCCTTCGCGAACGTCAAGGTGCCGGGGACGGAGATCGCGAGGCCGAGGGGAAGTACTTTCTCCATGAAGGACCGGCCGCCGGAGAAGCAGTGCAGCACCCCGCCGGTGAGCTCCTTCTCGTGCTCCACGAGGATCGAGAGGAGGGTGTCGTGAGCCTCCCGGTCGTGGATCACGACAGGCTTTCCCACGCGCGCGGCGAGCGAGAGCTGCTCGTGGAAGAGGCGCTCCTGGTTCTTCCGGTCCGCGTAGTCGCGGTAGAAGTCGAGGCCGGTCTCGCCGATCCCGACGACCTTGGGGCGCTTGGCGAGCTCCTCCACCCGCGCGAGATCGCCGGCCAGGGCGCGGTCCGCCTCGTGGGGATGAATGCCGACGACCGCCCGAACGGCGCTCTCCGACTCGGCGAGGCGGACGACGTCTTCGCAGGAGGGGATGTCGTAGGCGACGCAGACGACCCCCTCCACACCCGCCGCCGCGGCCCGCCCGATCAGTTCGCCGGGGGATACGCCCCTGTAGTCCGGGTGCGTGAGGTGGGCGTGGCTGTCGATCAAGGCCCCGGCCCCTCTTCTTCCTCGATCCGCGGGAAAAGGGGCTGAAGAACCCGGAGGGCCCGCCCGTCCCCCGGCGCGTCCCTCCAGCGGAGGTCGGAGTCGAAGCGGAACTCCCCCGCCCCGCGCTCGATCCCGATCGCGCGGGCGAGCTCCTCCGCCTTGGCCGGCATCACCGGGGAGACGAGAACGGAAACGACGCGCAGGGACTCGAGAACGTTGTAGAGGACCGTCTCGAGCCTGTCCGCCCGGGAGGGGTCCTTCGCCAGCTTCCACGGCGCGCTCTCCTCGATGTACCGGTTCGCGCGCCGAACGAGATCCCACACGGCGGAGAGCGCGTTGTGAAACTCGAGGCGGTCCATCGCGGACGCGTAGCGCTCCGTCACGCCGGCCGCGAGGGCGCGAAGCTCGCCGTCGTCTTCCCCCGCGCGCGGCGCGGGAAAGGACTCGCCGAGGTACTTCCGCGTCATCCCCGCCGTCCGGTTCAAGAGGTTTCCGAGATCGTTCGCGAGATCCGCGTTGTGCCTTCCCACGAGCTGGCCGGCGGAGAAGTCGCCGTCCCTCTCGAAAGAGACCTCGCGCAGGAGATAGTAGCGGACCGTGTCGGCGCCGTACCGTTCGACCATCGCGCGCGGATCGACGACGTTACCGAGTGACTTCGATAGCTTTCTTCCCTCGACCGAGATGAAGCCGTGCGCGTAGACGGTCTTCGGGAGCTCGATGCCGGCGGAGAGGAGCATCGCCGGCCAGATGATGCAGTGAAACCGGGTGATGTCCTTGCCGATCACGTGGAGATCCGCGGGCCAGTATCGGTCGAACGTCGCCGAGTCCTCCGGGAACCCCGCGGAGGTCAGGTAGTTGATCAGCGCATCAAACCAGACGTACACCACGTGCGAGGGATCGGCGGGGAGCGGGATCCCCCAACCCTGGCTCGATCGCGAGACGGAGACGTCCACGAGCCCCGACTCGAGCACGTTCACGATTTCGTTCCGGCGGATCTCGGGGAGGATGAACGAGGGATTCCGGGCGATGTGATCGAGAAGCGCGTCCCTGTAGCGCGTGAGACGGAAGAAGAAGTTCTCCTCCTCGATCCGATCCGGTTCGCGGAGGTGGACCGGGCACTTGCCGTCGACGAGGTCCTTCTCCTGGAGAAAGTTCTCGCAGGAGACGCAGTAGAGACCCCGATAGAGCCCCTTGTGGATGTCCCCCTTCTCCTCGATCCGCCGGAACACCTCCCGGACCGCCTTCTCGTGAGCGGGCTCGGTCGTCCGGACGAAGCGGTCGTAGGAGAGATCGAGCAGCCGCCAGATCGACTCGAACTCGCGCGCCATCCGGTCGCAGTAGTCGACCGGATCGAGCCCCTGCGCGCGCGCCTCCCGCTCGACGTTCAGGCTGTGCTCGTCGTTCCCCATCGAGAAGAAAGTGTCGAGGCCGCGGAGGCGCTTGTAGCGCGCGATGCAGTCGGCGGCCACCTTCTCGAACGCGGTGCCGATGTGCGGCCTGCTGTTCACGTAGTCGATTGCCGTGGTCAGGTAGTAGGAGTCCATTCTCCCGTCCCGACGACCGCCGGAGCTCCGCCGATCGGATCGGCTGGGCCCTCGCTCCGGAGCGCCCGTCCCAGCGCGACCAATCCGGGCTAGCCGCCGGGATTCCGGCGCACCCAGCGATCCTTGTGAAACTCCTCGGCGATCTCCTCAAGCGCGACGCGGACCTCCCTCTCCTCCCCGGTCTTGACCGTGAGTGTCCGGGAAAAGATGTCCGCCTTGGTCACCTTCCCCTCGAAGGCCGCTGTCCGCACCCGCGAGCCCACGCGCGGAAAGGAGCGGAGCGCCCGGAGGTACTCGCCCCTCTCGTAGGCGAGGCAGCACATGAGCCTCCCGCACACCCCGGAGATCTTGTTCGGGGAGAGGGCGAGCTGCTGGTCTCGCGCCATCCGGAGGGTGACGGGTGCGAAATCGCGAAGGAACGAGGAGCAGCAGAGCCGCCTCCCGCACGGTCCGACCCCGTCGAGCCGCTTCGCCTCGTCGCGGACGCCGATCTGGCGAAGCTCGATGCGCGTCTTGAAGGTGGAGGCGAGGTCCTTCACCAGCTCGCGGAAGTCGATTCGCTTCTCCGCCGTAAAATAGAAGGTGATCTTGTTCCCGTCGTACTGCATTTCGACATCGACGAGCTTCATCTCGAGCTTGCGCGACTCGATCCGCGAGAGGCAGACGGCGCGCGCCTCCTCCTCGCGCGACCGGTTCCGGAGGAGATTCGCGTGATCCTGAGGCTCCGCCCGCCGGATCACCTCATGAACGACCTCCGCCTCCTCCTCGGCGGACCCGGGCGGCGGAAAGTGGGTGACCTCCCCCAGGTCCTCGCCGCGGTCGGCGCTCACGACGCAGAGGCTTCCCACCTCGAGCGGGATCTCCCGCGGGTTCTTGAAGATCTCCTGGCGCGCCCCCTTGAAGCGCACCTCGACGATCGGCTCGGTCATTCTGTTTCACCTCAGCCAGCGCAGCGGATCGATCGGTTCGGTCCCCTTCCGGATCTCGAAGTGGAGCGAGCTGCCGGAGACGGAGCCGGTGTTCCCCACCGTCCCGATGACGTCCCCCTGCCCGACCCGCTCGCCCGCGGAGACGCGAACCTCCGACGCATGGGCATAGAGAGTATAGTAGCCGCCGGCGTGCCGGACGATGACGCAATTCCCGTACCCGGGGAGCGTGCTCACGTACTCGACGCGACCGGGCGCGACCGCCCGGATCTCCGTCCCGAGCGCGGCGGCGATGTCGATTCCGTTGCTCGTGACTTCCGTCCCGAACTCCGGGTGGCGGCTCTTCCCGAACCGGCGGACGATCTTCCCTTCCGTCGGCCAGGGGAGCTTGGCGCTTCCCCCGTCGAAGAGCGAGGGACCGGAGGGCTCGTCCGCGGCGCCGGCGCGCGACCGCTCGGCGAGAATCCGCTCGAGCTCCCGCGAGGCCTCCTCCATCTCCGCCACGAGCTTCTCGTGGCTCTCGCGGCGGCCTCGCACGTCATCGAGGAACTCCTTCCGATCCCTCTTCCTCGAGAGCAGCGCCCCTCTCTCGCGCGACCGCTCGTTCTCGATCTGACGGATTTCCCGCTCGCGGCTCGCCAGCTCCTCGCGCGCCTCGTGGAGCCGGGAGCGCTCCGCGAGAACCGACCTATAGAGCGCCTCGTCCCTCTCCACCACGCGGAGGAGGTGGCCGAAACGGCTCACCAGATCCACGACGGACTCGGACCCGAGCAGGATCTCGAGCTCGTGGTATCCCCCGAACTGGTAGAGGGCTCGAAGCCTCGTCCGGAGCGTCTCCTTGCGCCGGGCAAGCTCTCTCTCCGCGTCGTGCGCCTCTCCCGTGACCGTGCCGAGGCTCTCCTCGACCCTCCGCCGCTTCGACTCGAGCCCGGAGAGGAGCCGGTTGGTCAGCGAGAGATCCTCGTCGATCTTCAGCAGGTTCTTGAGGATTCCCGACTCCTCTCCGCGCAGCCGCTCCACCTCGCCCCGCGTCTTTCCGATACGCGAGCGGAGAGCGTTCAGATCCTCCTCTTCCCCCGCGGAAGCCCGCAGGGCGAGAACGAGGAGGGACGCGAGGAGAAGACGGGCAATCACGACTTCTTGTACCTCAGGTAGCGGTTGAGCGAGAGGAGAGTTCCTCCCGCCCCGAGCGCGCCGCCGATCAATAGAAACGAGAAGACGCCGAAGGGGTCCAGAAAGAGAACGCCCGGGAGCCTCGCGGACGCGAACGAGTGGCTCTCCCGGAGGATGAGAAGCGCGAGCAGGGCGGCCGTGAAGCCGAGGATCGCCCCCTCGAGCAGGTAGGGAAGACGGATCTGCGTCGGCGTCGCGCCGACGAGCCGCAGGATCTCGATCGTGTCCCTCCGGTCGGCGATAGCGAGCTTCATCGTGTTCTCGACGACGAGGATCGTCGCGAGCCCGAGCACGATCCCGAGAAAGAGATCGACCGCGACAAAGAAGTAGATCCACCTCTCGAGCTTTCCTACCCAGTTCTCCCCGAAAACGACCGACTCCACTCCGCCCTGGAGCTCAACCTCGGAGGCGAGCGACCGGATCCGCTCGAGCGTCTTCCAGTCGTCGTACAGCTCGAGCTCGAACGAAGCGGGGAGCGGATTCCCCTCCACCCCCTCCAGCAGATACGCCCTCGGCCCGAGGGTCTGCCGGAAGCCCTCCAGAGCATCCTCCGGGGAGAGGTAGCGCGCGCCGCTCACGCCGCCGAGGCGCGAGAAGAGGTCGGTCAGCCTCGTTTGATCCGCCTCGGTTGCGTCGTCCCGAAGGTAGACCGTAATGCCGACCTTCTGCTGCGCGAGCCGGATCACCTTCTGGAGGTTTTTCGTTCCGAGGAGGAAGAGCCCGAAGACGAAGAGGGCGACGCCCATGAGGACGACCGGAGCGAGGTGGCTCCGAAGGCTCCGCCGGAAACCGCAACCAAGCTCGCGGAAGACGTGCTCGACCCGGGTGGAAACCACTCAATCCCTCCGGCCCGTTCCGGAATCCGAAGAGGAGGACCAGTCCCTCCCCCCGGCCTCCCGGGGAATGCGCCCCCTCTCGAGGTGAAGGACCCGCCGCCCGCTCGCCCGCGCGGTCGCCCGGTCGTGCGTGGCGACGAGAACCGCGGTCCCCCCGACGTTGACCCGATCGAGCACCCGGTAGATCCCCGCGGCGGTCTCCGGATCGAGGTTTCCGGTCGGCTCGTCTGCGAGCAGGAGCAGCGGCTGGTTCACGAGCGCCCGCGCAATCGCGACGCGCTGCATCTCCCCGCCCGAGAGATCGGACGCCCGGTCGCGCAGCTTGCCGAAGAGCCCCACCTGGAGGAGAACGTCCTTCACACGCTTGGCGACCGCCCGGCGCGGCGCGCCGACGACGCGCAGAACGAGCGCGACGTTCTCGTAGACGGTCCGGTCCGGGATCAGCCGGAAATCCTGGTAGACGAACCCGACGTGCCTGCGCAGATGCGGGATCTCCGACCGGCGGAGACGGTCGGTGCGGAAGGAACCGACCCGAACGACCCCCGAGGAGGGGATCTCGTCGTGATGGATGAGGCGGAGGAGCGTGGTCTTTCCCGCGCCGCTCGAGCCGATGAGGAAGGCGTACTCCCCCCTCTCCACCTCGAAACTAACGTCCTGGACGGCAACGAGGTCGCCGTACGACTTGGAGACATTTGTGAGAGAAACCACGGAACGCCGCCTTTGCTCGGAAGGTATCTTGGAGGTACGAGAGACGTCAAGGGCGGAAGAAAGGCGCGCGGAGGCGGACGTAGGGGGCGGGAGCGCTTCGATCCCGGTCCGCGCCGGACGATCGAGCGGCGGCCGGTAACCGGCCCCGATGATGCGCGCGTTCCGTCAGATCGAAGAAGGGCGGGCCCGCGGCGGTCTTCCGGTCAATCCCCTTCCTCGATCACCTCGACGTGCACCTCCTTCCGGAGCACGTCGAGGTAGTCCTGATAGACCTGCTGCTGCTTCGCCTGTCTTGCCGCCGCGCGCACATCCCCCTCCGCCTCCTCGAAAGAGGGCTTCCCCTCCGGGAAGCGCGCCAGAACGAGGAAGATGTGGAACCCGTCGGTCGCCTCGACAAGCGGGCTCGCCTCGCCCGCCTCGAGCCCGTCGAGCACCGCGCGCACCTCGTCGGTCATGTCCTGCACCGCGAAGATGCCGATCTCCCCGCCGCGCGCCGCGCTCGGACGGTCGTCGGAGTGCTTCCTCGCGAGGGCGGCGAACCCGGTCCCCGCGCGCAGGCTGTCGAGGATCGCCTCGCCGAGCCTCCGCGCGCTCTCCAACCCCTCCTCCCCGGCGGGCACGGTCTTCAAGATGTGGCGGACGCGAATCCGATCCTCCCCGCGATCCACGAGCTGCACGAGGTGATAGCCGAACCGCGTCTCGACGACTCCGCTGATGTCTCCGGGAGAGGCGAGGGCGAACGCCGCCTGCTCGAACGCCGCGTCCATGTCGCCCCGGCCGAAGTACCCGAGGTCGCCGCCCGCCGACGCGGAGGGATCCTCCGAGTGCGCGCGGGCAAGCTCCCCGAAATCCTCGCCGCCCGCCGCGCGCTCGCGGATCGCTTCCAGCTCCCGGACCGCCGCCGATTCCTCGATCGCGCCCGCCGCGGGCTTCAGATAGATCTGGGCGAGGGCGACCCTCTCGGGCAGAACCGGGAGAGCGTCCTTGTGTTCCTCGAAGAAGCGGCGCACCTCTGCGTCGGTCACCTCGGTCTTCGGACGGATCTCCCGGTCGAGGAGAAGGCGCGCCGTGAGCGACTTTTCCACCTCGCGCCGGTAGCGCTTCCTCAGCTCTTCAAGCGTGATGTTTTCGGCCTCGAGCGCCGCCTGGAACTCCTTCTCCCCGGGGAACTGGGACCGCATTCGCTCGAGACTCCCGTCGAGGGCGTCCTCGATCTCCTCCGCGGAGGGCGCGATCCCCTCCGCCTTCGCCTTGGCGAGGAGAACCTGATCGTCGATGAGCCTCCGAAGGGCGAGCCGGCGGATCTCCCCGGGGGGGAGCGAGGAGGAGGAGGGATCCGCGGCGAGCAGCTCCGCCTCCGCGCGCACATCGCTTTCCAGGATCGGCGTGTCGCCGACGACCGCAGCGATGCGATCGACCTCCTCGGCGGCGGCGCGCGGAACGCCCGCCGCGAGAGGCACGAGAAGCAGGAGAAGGCCGAGAAGCGACGCCACGTCTATTCTACCGCCCCGCCCCCGGGCACAACCGCCTCCGCCTCGTCGATCTCGAGGAGCTGGTTGAGCGTCTCCGGGTAGACCGTCACCCCGCGCTTCTCCCTCTCCTCCGTGAGCCACTCGTCGAGAAGCCGGTCCCTTTCCTCTTGGAGCAACGGTTCGCCCAGGGTCATTTTGGCCTCTTCGAAGGTCGTCGGATGCTCCGGGTCCTTCTCGATGAGCTTGCACACGAAGTGCGCGCCGCTGAGGGGGGCGCGAACCACCGGCGAGATCTCTCCGACCTTCAACACATCAAAAGCGTATCTCTGCAGCTCTCCGGGAAGGCTCTCGCGCGTCAGGAGCTCGGTGACTCCGCCTTTCTCTTTGAGGCGTCCCCTGTTGTGCTCGCGGGCCAGGTCCTCCATCGAGGCTCCGGCAACCGCCTTCCGGCGGACCTCCTCCGCGACCCCTTCCTCCGCCAGGTTGATGAGCACGAGCCGCACGCGGTCCGGCGTGACGAGCTCGTCCTTCCGGTTCTCGTACTCCTCGCGGATTCTCTCCTCCGGCACCGACGCTTCCCGGGTCAGCTCCGAAAAGAACAGATCGACCAGGCGCTCTTCCTTCTTCCTCTCGATGCCCCGGACGACGGTGTCGGTCTTCTCCAGGCCGCGCTTCTTCCCCTCCGCGAGGTTCCGCTTGTTGATGAAGACCGCCTCCGCAACGCTTCGAACGAGGCTGCCGTCCTCCGTGTTGAACGGCTGGAGCCCTCCCGCCGTGGCGACGTAGTCGACGAAATCGCCGACGGTCCACTCTCCCTCTATGGACTTCACGAGGAGACGGCCGCGATCCTCATCCGCGACTCCCTCCACCCATTTCCGGTCGACCGATCCCCGCTCGGGGAGAAGGCCGTTGAGCCAGTGGACGTTCTCGTCGTTGAACTCGAAGCCGAGCGACATCTTGACGTTGGTCAGATAGGAGTTCCACGCCTCGTTCCTCTTGCGCGACCGGAGCTCCGCCGCGCATACGGCCCGCTCGTTTTCGAAGTCGTCCATGCTCGGTTCGGCTCGCTCCAGAACCTCGACGAGGTGATAGCCCCGCGTCCCCTTGACCGGGTCGGAAACCTGCCCGGGGCTCAGGCTGAAAACCACCCTCTCGATGAGAGGATCGACCTGGCCGTGCCGGACCTCGCCCAGATCTCCGCCGCTCGCCGCGGACCGTTCGTCGATCGAGAACGAGGCGGCGAGCTTCGCGAAATCATCCCCAGCCTCGAGCTTCTTCGCGATCTCCTCCGCCTTCTCCGCCGTCTCGACGAGGATCTGGCGCGCCTTCACGGTGACTCGAGAGAGCTTGTAGTAGTCCTCGACCTCCTCGGCGGTGACCTCCAGGTTCGCTTCCGACACGTCTTTGTAAAGGGCTCCGATGACCAGCTCCATCTCCCAACGCTCGGCGTCCTTCACCAGGTCCTCGTTCTTGTCGAGACCGCGGGCGACCGCCTCTTGGACGATCAACTCCTTGTTGATCATTGTGTTGAGAAACGCCTCGCAGTCCTCATAGGTGACGAGCGGCGGCCGGCTGAAGACCGAGATGGTCTTGTGGGCGATGTTGAAATCCCCCAGGGTGATCTCTTTGTCTCCGACCCGGGCCACAACGCTTTCCTGCTTCTGTCCGCAGGAGAGAAGGAGCGCGCAGAAAATCCCCGTAACGAGCACGATACGAACGGCTTTCCTCAGCATGGGCACTCTCCTTTCGCTGAAGAACCTCTATCCCCGGTCTGGGTCATGTGTTTGCAGGAAATCATGCTACCCCGTTACCGGAGGGCCAACAACAGATTTCTCGCCTCCGCCTTCCCCTCTTCCCGGCCCTCGCAGCGGACCTCGATCGCGAGCCCGCCTCTCGCGTCGATGGAGATGCGGTCTCCGTAGCCCTCGACGATCCGCCGGATCCGCGCGACGCGGCCGGCCTCCGCGCCGGCGAACCGGACGCGCACGCGGGCCGGCTCCACGCGAACCGACTCCGCGCCGCACGCCTCGCCGAGGAGCTTCAGCTCGCGCAGATCGAAGAGATTGCGCGCCGCGGCCGGCATCCGGCCGAAACGGTCCCCCACCTCCTCCCGGATCGCGCCGACCTCCTCGGGGGTGCGCGTCTCCGCCAGCCTCCGGTAGAGAGCCACCTTGAGCTCCGGGTTGCCCACGTAGCCGTCGGGAAGGAACGTGTCGATCGAGGCCTCGACGCGCGTCTCGCGCGCCTCGCGCTTCTCTTCCCCCTTGAGCTCGCGGACCGCCTCCTCGAGAAGCCTGCAGTACATTTCGAAGCCGACCGACGCGACGAAGCCGTGCTGCTCGGCCCCGAGCAGGTTCCCGGCCCCCCGGATTTCGAGGTCCTTCATCGCGATGCGGTAGCCGGATCCGAGATCGGTGTGGGTCGTGATCGCCTCGAGCCGCCGGCGCGCGTCCTCGGTGATCCCCCGGTCGCGGGGGACGAGGAGAAACGCGTAGGCGCGATGGTTCGACCGGCCGACCCGCCCGCGGAGCTGGTAGAGCTGCGCCAGCCCAAACCGATCCGCGCGGTTCACGAGCATCGTGTTGACGCTCGGAATGTCGAGCCCCGACTCGATGATCATTGTCGTGACGAGGATGTCGATCCGCCGTTCGAGGAAGTCGAGCATCACCGACTCGAGGCGGCGTTCCGGCATCTGCCCGTGCGCGACCCCGATTCTCGCCTCCGGCACGAGGCGCGCGAGATAGGCGGCCATCGAGTCGATGGAGCGGACCCGGTTGTGAACGAAGTAGACCTGCCCGCCCCTGTCGATCTCGCGGAGGACCGCCGCCGTGATGATCTCCGGATCGAACTCGATCAGCTCCGTGACGATCGGCAGGCGGTCCTTGGGCGGCGTGTCGATGATCGACATGTCGCGCACCCCGGAAAGCGACATGTGAAGGGTGCGCGGAATCGGGGTGGCGGTCATGGCGAGGACGTCCACCGTCTGGCGCAGCTTCTTCAGCTTCTCCTTCTGCGCGACTCCGAAGCGCTGCTCCTCGTCGATCACCACGATCCCGAGGTCGCGGAAGACGACGTCCTTCTGAAGAAGACGGTGGGTTCCGACGAGGATGTCGACCCGGCCCCCGGCAAGGTCCGCGAGGACGGCACGGGCGCGGGCGGGCCTCTGGAAGCGCGAGAGGACCTCCACCCGGACGGGGAATCCCCCGAGCCGGTCGCGGAACGTACGGAGGTGCTGGTGGGCGAGCAGGGTCGTCGGGACGAGAACCGCCGCCTGCTTGCCGTCCATCACCGCTTTGAACGCGGCGCGCACGGCGACTTCGGTCTTCCCGTAGCCGACGTCGCCGCAGATCAGGCGGTCCATCGGACGCGGCGCCTCCATGTCCCGCTTCGCGTCGCGGACCGCGGCCGCCTGGTGCGGGGTCTCCTCGAAGAGGAAGGAGCTCTCCAGCTCCGCCTGCCACGGCCCGTCGCCGGAGAAGGCGTGGCCGGGCCGCGCACGCCTCACCGCGCAGAGGCGGAGAAGCTCCCCCGCCATCTTGCGAATCGCCTTCTCCGCGCGCGCCCGCGTTCGGGCCCACGAAGCGCCCCCGATCCGGTCGACCGACGGGGGGCCGCCTTCGGCTCCGCTGTACTTCTGCAGGCGGTCCATCTGGTCGGTGGGAACGTAGAGCCGGTCGGCGCCCGCGTAGGAGAGGACCACGCAGTCGCGGCTCACCTCGTCGACGGTGATCCTCTCGACGCCGATGTACCGCCCGATGCCGTGCCCGACGTGCACCACGAAGTCCCCCTCGCGAAGGGCGAGGTAGCTCTCGATCGGGATCCCGGAGGGCCGGCCGCGCTGGAGCCGCGGACGCCGGATTCTCCGGAAGACCTCGTGATCGGCGAAAACGGCGAGGCGCTCCTCATCGAGAAGGAACCCCCTCCGCAGCTTCCCCACGTCGACCGCGACCCGGTCGAGGAAGGGCTCGAGGAGCTCCCGCATCCGGTCGACCTGGCCCCGGTTGTCGCAGAGGAAGAAGACCCGGTAGGAGTCCGCAAGCAGCCGGCGAACCTCCCTTTCGAGAAGCTCGAGATTCCCCAGGATCGGCGGCGCCGGGAGAGATGAAACGCCGATCTCTCCGGCGTCCTCGGCGCCGCGCGAACCGCGCCGCCCGAGAACCGTCCGAAACGACCGGATCCGCCCCTCGAGCTCGCGCGCGTCGAGAAAGGCGGCGGACGGCGGAGGGAGAAGCGGATCGCCGGCCGAGGATTCGTGGAAGCGCTCCGCCTCCTTCCAGTACTCGACGGCGGTCCCGAGCACCTCGCGCTCCTCAAGAAGGAGGATCACGGTCCGCTCCGGAAGGTAGTCGAAGAGCGTCTCCGCGTCGGGGAAGAGGACGGGGAGATACCGCTCGATCCCGTCGAAGAAGGTCCCGCGCTTCAGGAGCTCGGCCTCGAGCCCGCCCCCGGCGAGCCCCTGGGCGCGGCGCACCGTCTCGTCCGGAAGGGGAAACTCTCTCTGCGGAACGATCCGGACCCGCGGGACCGGCCGGATCGAGCGCTGGGACTCCGGATCGTACTCGCGGAGCGACTCGATCTCGTCGCCGAGAAGCTCGATCCGAACCGGCCGTCCCTTCCCCGCCGGAAGGAGGTCCACGATTCCGCCCCGGCGGGCGAAGGTGCCCGGCTCGTCCGCCACCGGGACCCTCTGAAACCCGATGTGCACGAGGCGCTCGGAGAGATCTTCGAGATCGACCTCGGCGCCGGCCCGAAGATCGATGACCGCCCCGGCGTGCAGCCGCCGGGGCGCGACGCGCGTCTGGAGCGCCCGGGGAGTCGAGACCACGACCCCCCCCTCCCCGCGGGCGAGGCCGCCGAGCGCCCTCTGCCGGAGCGCGGTGACGCCCAGAGGGGGGGAGTGCTTCTCGTACGGGAGAAGCTCCCACGAGGGGAAGAGAAAGACGCGGTCCTCGCCGATCAGGCCCTCGACCTCCTCGGCGAAGAGCTCCGCCTCCTCCGGACGCGGGAGGAGAAGAAGCACCGTGTGCTCCCCTTCCTCGAGGAGGTCCGCCGCGAGGAAGGAGAGGATCGAGGCGCCGGCGCCGCCCACGCGGACGGCCGCGTTCTCCTCCTCGAGCCGGCGGCGGATGGCCTCGAAGGGGGCGGACCGGTGAAGGAGACCTCGAACGGCGGAGAGCATGACTAGCTCCGATCGAGCGAAGAGGGCCGGTGCGAGCGGGCGATCGCCGTCTCGACAGCCGCGAGAAGAAGAACCAGTCCGAGGATCTCCCACCACAGCTCGCGTCCGAAACGCGCCTCGAGGACGACCTTCTCCGGCATCCGGTCCTCCGGAATCACTCGGAGGGCGGGCACGCCGAGGCGTTCGGCCGCGTCGGATGCGGCGAGGACCTCGAGGTCCGACTCGGCGGTCTCGAGGTTCACGGCGAACCACTCGGAGAGGTCCCCCCCCTCGATGTGATAGAAGCCGGGCGCGTCGGTCCGGTCGAACCGGAGGACGAGCCGGTCTCCTTCTCCGCGCGGCTGAACCGCGACCTCCTCGAGCGGAGTCGTGCAGACGAACTCCTCGCCGAGCGCGACGCCGAAGAGATCCGTGCGGTACGGCCGCCCGACGGAAAGGCTGGCCTGATGGAGGGCGCCCCCCGAGTAGAGGTGGCGGACCATTTCGTGGAGAAGCGGAAGGTAGATCGCCTGGGCGGGGAGATCGCTCCAGGCGAGGTCGTGTCCGATCGCCCAGAAGAAGACCCGTCCGGCCCCCTTCCTCGCCTCGACGAGGAGGGGCGCCTCGCCGCCGATGCGGGCGAGAACGGAGACTCCGTCCCCCGCGCGAAGGCCGAGATGGCGCGCGAGAACGACGTCCCTGAGAGCCTGGTCGAGCCCCTGCCGAAAGACCGAGAAGACCGGGTGGCCCTCGTCCACGCGATCGATCCTCGACGCGGCGCCGTCCGGCTCGACGACCGAGGGATCGATTCGCACCGACGGCATGAGCCGCTCGAGGAGGACCGTGTTGTAGTTGCCGAAGTCGATGCCGTCCCCCGGAACGACGACGATTCCCCCGCCGTCGCTCGCGTACTCCTCCAGGAGCGCCGCCTCGTCCTCATCCAGAGCCGGCACCCCGGCGAGAACGACCGCGTGAAAGGAGCGGAGCGGGAGAGAACGGATCGCGCTCGGATCCGCCTCCTCCACCCGGATCATCCCCTCCGACGCGCCCCCCGGATCGAGAGCGTTCAAGAGGAAGCGGCGGCCTTTTTCGTCTGCGGGGGCGAGAAGGAGAACACGGAGCTGCTCGGGCCGGTCGAGCACGAAGTAGAACGAATCGTCGCGGGTGAGGCGGTCCGGCGTGAGGCGGATCTCGCCGCGGTGGACGCCGCCTCCGGCGAGAAGCGCCGAGAAAAGGACCGGCTCCGCGCGGCCCGGCTCCACGCGCACCGCCGAGGTCCCCTGCGGCTTCCCGTCGATAAGGAGGCTCACGATCGTCTCCGCCGCCTGGCCGGAGTGGTTCGACACGGTCGCCCGGATCTTGACCGTCTCGCCGAGGGTGCGCGGCTCGTAGAACTCCGCCCCGCGGATCGCGAGGTTCGGTCTCCCGCTCCCCCCCACCGGGAGAACGTAGACGCGCGCCGGCTCGTCACCGGAAGGCCCGGGCTCCTTCCCCTCGGGCGGGAACCCGGCCTTCTGCATGTCGGTGATCAGGTAGATCTCCCGGTTCGGATTCCTCGAGCCTTCAAGGACCCGGTGCGCCTCCTCCAGCGCGCGAGAGAGATCCGTTCCTCTCGAGGAGAGCGAGGCCCTCTCGATCTCCGCCTCGAGGAGACGGAAGTTGTGGGTCGGGGAATCGGTGCGGGACTCCGCCGCGTCCGAGGCGAGAAGCAGAACCGCCTCGTCCCCCTCCTTGAGGAGATCGACGACCCGGCGGGCCCGCTCCTTCGCCCGGTCGAGGAGGGTCTCGTCTCCCTCGCGGAAGCCCATGCTGTAGCTGACGTCGAGGACGATGCAGGCGCTCGTCCTCGCGCGGCCGCCGATCCCGCTCGCGAGCGCCCCCTGCAGCGCGGGGCGCGCGAACGCCAGGCCGAGAAGAACGAGAAGAAGGACCCGCAGGAGGAGAAGGAGCATCTCGCGGATCCGGATCCGCTTCGACCGCTTGATCTGGAGGCGGCGGATGAACTCGAGGGTCGAGAACGGGACGACGCGGGCGCGGGGGCGGTTCAGGAGATGGATCAGCACCGGGATCGCCGCGGCGAGGAGCCCGACCCAGAAAAAGACGCTCTGCAGAAACGTCATCTTTCCCCTTCCGCCCGAGAGATCCGGCGGATCCGCTCCGCCCGTCGATCGACCGCCGTCGCCGGCGCGCTACTTCTTCTTCTTCGGCGCGAACGCCTCCTCGAGGGGCCGGATCGTGTACCGGTACTCTACCGGATCGAGCCAGCCGGTACCCTCGGAGACGTAAACCTCGCCGTTCGCGCGGAGCGCGGCCCAGTGCCCCTCGCCGTCGCGAACGAAGCCCACGAACGGGACGCTCTCCGGCTCCGAGGAGCGCGCCGCAGGGACCGCGAACTCCATCGCAAGGGCCACACTCAGGACGGCCGCGAGGATCCATCCCAACCGGTTCATTTCGATTCCTCCTCTTTTCCGCTCACGAGCATTGCCGGCCGGCGGCGCGGCCCGGCCTCCGTTCGCGCCCGAGTGCCCGCGGCCCCCCGGTTTCCTCTCCCGGGGGCCGAAGGACGCTGGACCGAACGGGAATCAAAGGACAGGAGCGGCGGTGGATACCCAGACCGCCTCGGCGCCGCTCCGGGTGTTCGAGTAGAAGACGTGGGGCCTGTTCGACCGAAAGTGGAGGCTGTCCCCGGCCCGGAGCCGGTACCGATCCTCTCCCACGACGACCTCGATCGAGCCCTTGAGGACGGTGAGCGCCTCCTCCCCCTCGTGCGTCCGGCGGGGCGGCTCGGTCAGGACGGGCGTCGCCTTGACGTAGCAGAAGTGCAGCATCCCGCCCGCGATGCCGCCGGAAAGCCCCTCGAGACGGAGCCCGCACTTCTCGCTGATGAGCGTGGACCGGTCGTCGCGGGAGCGGAGGGAGGTTTCGTCGAGAACCGCTTCCTCGATGAAGTAGCTCGCGGTCTTGTCGAGGGCTCGGGCGAGCTTCTCCAGGGCGCCGACGGTGGGAGAGGTCATCCCGCGCTCGATCTGCGAGGTATGGGTCATCGAAACCCCGGAGAGGAGCTCCACTTCTCTCAGCGTCAGGCCTTTCTGGAGGCGGATCGACTTGAGCCTTCTCCCGAGTTCTTCTCGCGAGGGCATGCGTCGTTTACTCCGTCCGTCGTCCGGCGCGACGAGTTCTCGCCTTCCGCGCCTCGCGGGCCCGCCGGGCGCCGCGGGATCCGGCGATGCGATTCTCGCCCCGCGAAGCGCCCGCCTCGGCGTCTCCGAGAAATGGAGAGAGGATGTACGTTGGGTCCAAACTATCACGCGAGGCGGGGCGTGTCAAGCCGCCGCGACCCATCACGCCCCGACCGCGGCCCTACGAAAGATGAAGGCCGTCCCCCACTATCCGAGGCGGGATCTCTTGCTCAGGTAGGCGAAGAGCGCCGCGTCGTAAGGGGTGCTCGTCTCGATGAAGTTGTAGTCGATCCGATTCTCGCGGCAGACCGATCGGTAGTGCGTCCTCCACCGCCCGACCTCCCGCGCGTAGTCCTCGCGGATCCTCCACGGCTGCGCGGTGAGGTGATCGTCGGTCTCGAGGTCCTCGAAGCGGGACTCGCGGTCGAAATCGAAACGGACCTCCTTCGGATCGAGAACGTGGAAGACCACGACCTCGTGCTTCTTGTGGCGGAAGAAGCGGAGCGCGGTGAGGACTTTCTCCGGATCGTCCATGAGATCGGAAAGGAGCACGACGAGCCCTCTCCGGCGGATCCGCTCGGCGAGCTTCCGGAGCGCGCGCCCGGCATCCGTTCGGGAGGAGGTGCGCGACCCCTCCAGCTCCCGGAGGATCCGGTGCAGGTGGGCCGGGGCGGCGCGCGGGGCGATGTAGCGGCGCAGGTCGTCGTCGAAGAGAACGAGCCCCACCGAGTCTCGCTGCTTCAGCATCAGGTAGGCGAGGGAGGCGGCGAGCTGGGCGGCGTAGACGAACTTGGTCACGGCGCCCGAGCCGTACCCCATCGAGCCGCTCGCGTCGAGAAGGAGGTACGCGCGGAGGTTCGTTTCTTCCTCGTATTCTTTTACATAAAATTTATCGGATTTCGCGTAGACCTTCCAGTCGACGTGGCGAAGGGGGTCGCCGGGCATGTACTGGCGGTGTTCGGCGAACTCGACGCTGAACCCCCGGTAGGGGCTCTTGTGCAGCCCGGCCACGAACCCCTCGACGACGAGCCGCGCCTTGATGTCCATGCGGGAGAGGCGCGCGACGACCTCAGGATCGAGAAAGCGCCGGCCCTCGTCCGGCGGCGTCATTTCCCGTCCCTGGGAACGGCGTCGATCAGGCGCCCGACGATGTCGAGCGCGTCGACTCCCTCCGCCTCGGCGCTGAAGTTCGTGACGAGGCGATGCCGGAGAACCGCGGGGGCGACGTGAACGACGTCCTCGATGGAAGGGGCGTAGCGCCCCTCGAGGATCGCGCGGGTCTTCGCGCCGAGGAGGAGGTACTGCGAGGCGCGGGGACCGGCCCCCCAGCTCACCCACTCCTTCACGAAATCCGGCCGCTCCTTCGCCGACGGGCGGGTCGCCCGCGCAAGCCGGACCGCGTAGTGGACCACGTGCGAAGGGGCGGGCACGCGGCGGACGAGCTTCTGGAGCCCGACGATCTCCTCCGCGCCGAGGACCTTCTTGAGGTCCGCCTCGTAGGCGCTCGTGGTCGTTTCCGCGATGACGCGCTCCTCCTCGTCGGAGGGATAGTCGACCCAGAGGTTGAACATGAAGCGGTCGAGCTGCGCCTCGGGAAGAGGATACGTCCCTTCCTGCTCGATCGGGTTCTGGGTGGCGAGCACGAAGAAGGGCGGCGCGAGATCGTAAGTCCTCCCCCCCGCGGTCACCTGATGCTCCTGCATCGCCTGGAGGAGCGCCGCCTGCGTCTTGGGCGGAGTGCGGTTGATCTCGTCGGCGAGCACGATGTTGGCGAACACCGGGCCCCGCATGAAGGTGTAGACGCGGCGGTTCGTGCCGCGGTCCTCCTCGAGGATGTCGGTTCCGGTGATGTCGCTCGGCATGAGATCCGGCGTGAACTGGATCCGGTTGAAATCGAGGTCGAGAACGCGCGCCAGGGTGCTGATGAGAAGCGTCTTCGCGAGCCCCGGTACCCCGACCAGCAGGCAGTGCCCGTTCGCGAGGAGCGAGACGAGGAGGCCGTCGATCACCTCCTGTTGCCCGACGATCACCTTGCGCAGCTCGCCGAGAATGCGATCCCGCGCGTCCTTGAGTTGCTCAACGGCTTTGAGATCCGCTTCCAAAATCTTCTTCCTCGCTTGTTCGAACGCAATCGAACGGTGAATCGATTCGTACCCGGTACAAACCTCGCGCCGCGCCGGAGTTCCCGAGAATAGCAGCGCGCTCCCGCCGGGTCAAAGGGTACGGGAAGCGGAGACACGTGCCTGTTTCCCCCCCATACGGACGTAGCAGGTGGCTGTCTCCGTCATCGCTTTACGACGTACCCGGGTCCGCCCGAAGGCGGTACTATTCCGTCGGGGGAGCGGCCGATGGTGACGAATCGGAACATCGAGGAGGTCCTCCGCGTCGTGCGGCGCGAAATCCGGCGCTGGGAGGACCCGGTCGTCTCCCGGATCGCGAAGGAGAAGAGGGATCCGTTCCGCGTGCTGATCGGCTGCCTTCTCTCCCTCCGCACGAAGGACGAGACGACGGCCGCGGCTTGTCGGAGGCTCTTCTCCCTCGCCGGCGCGCCCGAGACGCTCGCCCGCCTCCCCTTGCGGACGATCGAAAAGGCGGTCTTTCCGGTCGGTTTCTACCGCAACAAGACGCGCGTCATCCGCGACATCTCGAAAACGCTTCTTCGCGAGAACGGCGGCGCCGTTCCCGGCACGATGGAGGGGCTGCTCGCCCTCAAGGGAGTCGGGCGGAAGACCGCGAACCTCGTTCTCACGGAGGGACACGGGAAGCTGGGGATCTGCGTGGACGTCCACGTGCACCGGATCACGAACCGATGGGGATATGTCCGCACGCGCACCCCCGACGAAACCGAGCAGGCCCTTCGTGCCAAGCTCCCGAAAGGGCACTGGAAGACGATCAACGGCATTCTCGTCACGTACGGGCAGAACCTCTGCCGTCCCGTCTCCCCCCACTGCTCCGCCTGCAAGATCGCCGCGCGCTGCGCCCGGGCGGGAGTCTCCCGCTCGCGGTAGAAGGGGCTCGGCAGGCCGGCGTCTCCCGAGGGACCCGCTGCGAAAACGCACCGCGCTTTCTCGCTTGCACCGCTCGGCCACCCGCCCCCGTGCGGGGGACGCGGCCTCGTCGGAGCGATCCCTCGAAGGGCCTGATCGACGGAGCCGGGTACCCGCACCCTCGAATGCGGGGATGGGGATGGGTGCCGGCGCCCATCTCCATCCCCCACACGGGAGCGGGTGGCGGAGCGATCGGAGCCGAGAGCGCGCGCCGCGCGCTCGGAGGCGTCCCTGAGAGGGACGCCCTCCACCCCGCGACCCCCTTCGCAGCGGGTCCCGAGGGAGACCCCGGCCCGCCGTGCGTGCGGACTGCCGACTACTCCAGCGTGCGGTGATAGAGGAAGCGCGTCCGGCCGGGCTCGAGCTCCCACGGACCGAGATCGACGGTCGAGAGGCGCTCTCCCCGGGGCGAGATGAGATCGACCTCCACCTTCTCGTAGTAGCCGGGCGGAATCACGACCCGGGCGATCTGGAAGTTCGACGGCAGGGTCTCCCAGCTCCGGAGATCCGCTCGTTCGTTCAGGGTGTTCACGATGTTCAGCACGTGGCCGAGGATCGTGTTCTTCTTCTTGACCTTCTCCACCTCGACGTGTTTCAGCACCATCCGAGCGAGCCCTTTCGCGACGACGCGGTGGTAGCGGTCCTCGAGGTCCTTCGCCGCGATTCCCGCGACGTCCCCGGCGAGCTCGGTCCTCGCAGACGCCCCGCCGGCCCGGAGGACTCCGTGCGAGACCGCCGGAGGGATCGGCCGGTACACGGGGAACGCGATCGAGAAGATCTCGTCGTCCACGACGACGTCGAACCGCTTCTCCTCCTTGACGGGAGCAGGGCCGTTCTCGAGTATGAGCACGATCTCCGCCGATCTCCGCCTCTCCGCGTACGGAATCCACTCCGCGTCCGGCCAGCGCTCCCGGTACTCCGCGAAGACCGACCCGAGCCGCTGCGCCTCGGCGGTGCGGAGAACCGCCGAACGGAGGGAAACCGGGAGAGGGGTCCCGTACGCCTCGGCGTGCTTGTCGAACGCTCCGACGGCGAGACGGTAGTCGACCAGCGCGTCGTTCAGGTTCCCCTCCGACTCGTAGATGATGCCGGAGAGGTACCGTGCGAACGCGTCCTCGCTGTAGACGCTCTTGTTCTCGTACTTCTCCTGGATCTCGGTGAGGCGGTTGTTGAGGGCCCGGCACTCGACGAGCGCCTCACCGGGCTCTCCCAGCGCGAGGTAGTTCAGCGCCTTGAACGGGTGGACGAGAACCTTCTCGAAATCCTCGCCCCGATACTCGAGCTGATAATCGTTGATGAAATAAGAGGTCGCCTGGTCGCTGAGGTCGGTGACGTTCACCTCCTCCAAGATCCTCTCGG
>JBDRFQ010000449.1:0-10703 GCA_043818685.1 Candidatus Eiseniibacteriota bacterium | reverse complement strand
CGCGGGCGATCCGCAGGCGGCGGGCGCTCGCGCCGGGAAGACGCCCCTCCGCCTCCTTATCCCGCTCGGCGAGGGAGGGCACTCGGTCGAGATGCTCCGCCTCGTCGCTCTTCTCGGCGGCCGCTACGAGTACCACTACATGATCGTTCGCGAGGACGCGTGGAGCGAGAAGAGGCTCCCGTTCCCGGGGACGATCCACCGCTGCCGGCGCCCGCACCTCAAGGAGAAGCACCAGTGGAAGGCGCTCTTCGGCTACGCGCGGCTCGCGCTGCAGTCTCTCGTCATTCTCGCCCGGGCGCGTCCGCACGCGCTCATCCACGCGGGTCCCGCGATGACGATTCCCATCTCGATCCTGTGCAGGCTCTTCCGCGTTCCGATCGTCTTCATCGAGACCGGATCGCGCGTTCACACCGCCTCGAAGACGGGGAAGTTCCTGTACGGGAAGGCGGACCTCTTTATCGTGCAGTGGCCCGAGCTCCAGAAGGAGAAGTTTCCCGATGCCGTCTACGCCGGGCTCCTCCTCTGAAACGCGCGCCGCGCCGGACGCGGGGCGCATCATCCTCGTGACCGTCGGCTCGACCGACTTCGACCCGCTCGTCCGCGCCGCGGACGAGGCGGCCCCCCGGCTCGACCTTCCGATGGAGATCCAGATCGGCATCGGGCGCTACGAGCCGAAGAACGCGAAATGGTTCCGCATGGCGCCGAGCCTCGAACCGTACTACGAGCGCGCAGAGGTCGTGGTCTCGCACGGCGGCGCGGGGACGATCCTCGAGGTGCTCCGCAGGGGGATGCGCCTGGTCGGCGCGGACAACCCGGACCGTCCCGACCAGCACCAAAGGGACATGATCGGGCACATGGCGTCCGAGAGGCGTCTCGTCTGGTGCCGCGACCTCTCCCGGCTTTGCGAGGCGATCGAGGAGGCGCGCGCGCTCCGCCCGGAGCCGCTCGTCACGCAGGAGCCGTTCGCGCACGTCGTCGTTCGCGAGTTCCTCGACGCGATCGAGAGCGGATCCGACCCGCGCGCCGTCGCCCGCGCCTGGCGGGGACGGCGGGTCGAGGGGTAGGGGGCATGAACGTGGCCGCCTGAGGAGGGCGGAGCCGGTTTCCCCGGGGGAGACCCGTCCGCCGCGACCGCTCGAAGCTCCTGTTCAGTCTGCCAGGAGCGAGACCTTGAACTTCCGCACCGCCGCGCTCCCGCTCCCGTACCACATCTCCGTTCCGAGCTCGATGCTTGCGAGATAAACGTCGAGAGGGACGAGGTCGTTCGCGGCGAGGAAGCGGAGGAACCCTGCGAGGTTCACCCAGCCTTTCGGGCGGGGCTCGTCCGCTACGAACAGGAGAAACGGAGCGCCGTCCTCACAGACGCCGCGATAAAAGCCGTACGTCACGCCGCCGAATCTCACCTCGCGCTGGCGGGGCAGCCCGGGAGGCGTGTTTCCGTCGAGCCAGATCATGATCTCGTGTGTGATTTCGTTTCCGGTCGGCGTGTCGTCCTCCGTCAGCCAGAGGTCGTAGGCGAGGTTGTAGATCCCGTCCGCCGAGAGGACAACGTCGTGCTTGACGGTCAGCCACCGGATGTCTCCGACACGAACCGGCAGCCGGTCGGTGGACGTCAAGCCCGACCACGGATTGATGCCGAAGAACACCTGCGGGAAGCCCTTCACGTACGGCTGGTCGGTCTCGGCGTGCCAGTCCCACCAGACGGGGAAGCCGCCCTTCCACGTTCCGACGCACTGCTCGTACTTGTCACCCTTCACGAGACGATGCTCGCCGTGTTTGTTGTTGACGACGAGGACCTCGCCCACCGCCCGGTAGGCGTTGGGCGCGCAGGCGCGTCCGGGTGTCCCGCCCTGGAATCCGGCCGTGAGGTCCTTCGGACCCTCCTCGGGGGCCTGTTCCTCCCAGGGAGCGGCGCCGCTTCCGGTCTCGGCGGGGTCGAAAGCCACCGGGCCGTCGTCCTCAGAACACCCGCCGCACGCCGCCAGAAGACAGCCGCCCGCGAGCACGACAGAGACAAGCGCCATTTTCACGAAAACACCTCCTCGGGGGGGCAACGGTAAAAAGTCGACCGGAGGGGCGGTCACTTCCGGCCGGAAGCAGGAAGGGAAGTACCGGCGGCGGGAAGCCGAACCTCCGGGATCGAGCCGAGCCCGGGGGGGAGCGGTGGTTCGATCGAGCGTTTCGGCGAATCATACCGCGGCGGAGGGCCTCCCGTCAATCGAGAAGAGTGACAGGGGGGGCGGACCGGACTGCCGCCCGCGGCGGGTCCGGCCCCTCACCGCCCGAAAGGCCGCGCCTCGGCGATCACGATCGTCGAGTCCGGGAGGCGCTTTCCCCGATAGACCTTTGGGATGACCGTCTTCCGCGCCCAGAGGGAGTCCCGGTCGAGCAGGGAGTCCACGAAGGGACGCTCCCCCCGGGCCCGCGCGTCGAGCAGGAAGAAGACCTTTCTCCCCGAGCCGCGCGCGCGTTCACGCAGGGCGTCCAGGTTCGAGAGGACATCCGGCGTGAGCGAGACGAGCTCCAGCTGAGGGTACGATTCCTCGTGGATCCATACCGGCATCCCCGGATGGCCCCACTGCGGGTCGATAAGGAGCACTCCCCGCGGGAGGCCCTCGAGGTTTCGGAGCATCGCGGAGATGCCGAGGCCGTTCGCCCATCCCTCCGGGGTCTCGCGCATCGCGAGGTCGGTCTGGCCGTCGCGCGCGAGCGGCAGGTACGACGTGTGGAGCCGGAAAGCGACGAGCGCGCCGAGGAGCGCGAGGCCGAGTGTCCTCCGACGGGGACCCGGTCGGAAGAGGTGATAGGCGGAGTCAGCCGCCGCCAGATGAAAGAAGAAGATCCCGATCCCGAAATGGCGGATGAAGCCGTGCTTCATCACGAGCACGAAGGGGAGGAACGAGAGGATCCATGCGAGGAGAAGCGCTCCCGCCGCGCCGCGTCCTGTGCCCTTCTTCCGGCGCGCGAGCCTCGCGACGAGAAACGCCGCGGGAACGATCCAGAGCCCTCCCGTCTCGATCCGGAGGAGCTCGGCGAAGTAGATCCGTAGGTTCCCGAGCCATCGAGCGGCCGGGAACCGGAGAAGCTCGGCCGGGCCGAACGTGTGGACCTCGGCGAGGGGACCCGACCGGCGGAGCGAAGCGAACTCGGCCGGAATAACTTGGTTATAAAGTAGTCGGCCGAGGACGAGGATCGCGGTGATTGTCCCGATCGCGAGAAGGATGCGTCCGGCTCTTCCTTTCGGGGAAAGCCGCCTGCACGCGAGGAAGAGGGGGAGGACCATGCACGCGAAGAGCCCCCAGGCCGCCCCGGACTGCTTCACGAGGAGGATCGATCCGAAGAGGGGCGCGGCGAGGGCTGTCGGGATCCATCGCGGCCGGCCGCTCCATGCTCCCTCGATCGCGAGGAGCACGAGATAGAGAAACACGGCCCCGAGGCCGTAGACGTAGACCTCCGCGAGAAAGAGCGAGTCGAAGAGAAGGAGGTAGTCCGAGAAGACCGCGAGGGCCGCGGCGATCGCGCCGATCCTCCGGTTCTCGAACAAGCGGGACGCGAAGAGGTAGAGGAAGAGGACGTTCACGAGGCCGAAGAGCATCGAGGTGATCCGCAGCGGCAGCACGGGATCGCGCGAGAGGCCGACGACGATCGCGCCGATCCAGAGCTGCAGGGGGTCTTTGTAGACGCCGAAGAGGCGGCCGTCCATCGAGAGGTACTTGTTCGCGTCCCTGTCCGCGGCGATCTCCCGGCTCATCTCGACGAAGAGGGCGGAGTCGTTGTGGAGCTCGAGGTGCACGAGCGCGAAGATCCGCGTAGCGAGGAACGCGGCGAGGAGCGCGAGGAGCACCCTCCGGGCGCGGAAGCCGTCGGTAGCGGCCTCGATGGGTGCCCCGCGCGATCGACCGGCGGTCGGTTTCGGCGTCATCACGCCATCAATCGTACCGGGGAGGCGCGCCGAAATCGAGCGGCTTGGGGGGCAGTTGCCGATTCCCCCCGGTCGCGGGGCGTGCCTGCCTGAAAGCGAGAAGCGAAATCGGCGGGCGTCCCCGGCCCAATGATCCTCGCACTGAGCCCGCGGGGATCGGAGCGACGGAGTGATTCCGCTTCGTTGACAGGGGGACGGGCTTCCCCTACGCTTTCCGAAACCCGCAATCCGCGGCCGGGAGAAGGGCGCATGGCGGAAGCCGAACGCGACCAGTGGAAATCCAAGATCGGGTTCATCCTGGCCGCGTCCGGATCGGCGATCGGCCTCGGCAACATCGTCTTCTTCGGGGCGAACGCCTACCGCTTCGGGGCGGGCGCCTTTTACATCCCCTATCTCATCGCGCTATTCCTCCTCGGCATCCCGATCATGATGATGGAGCTCGGGCTCGGGCATCGAGCGCAGCGGGGCTTCCCCGAGGCGATGTATCAGGGGGCCGGCGTGAAGGGGGAGTGGGTCGGCTGGTTCGGGCTCCTCAACGCCTCGGTCATCACGATGTACTACATCACGATCCTCGGCTGGGTGCTCGGGATGCTGATCGGGGCGTTCGGGTCGCTCTGGGAGCCGGCCGCGGTCCCCGCCTTCGGCATCGAGAAGGGCGCGCTCTCCAACTCGATGGCCCACTTCTTCGACATGGTCTCGCGGGGAGACACGATGGCGTACGTCCTCATCGTGTGGATCATGAACATCACGGCCGTCTGGTGGGGGACGAAGTCGATCGAGCGGTGGGTCAAGGTGTGCGTTCCGCTCATGTGGCTCTTCATGCTGATCCTGATCCTCCGCGGGATCACGCTCCCGAACGGAACGCAGGGCGTCATGCTCCTCTTCACGCCGAACTTCGAGGTGATGAGGGACCCGGACGTCTGGCAGGGGGCGTTCTCGCAGATCTTCTTCACGCTCTCGCTCGGGTTCGGCATCATGGCGACCTACGCGTCTTACCTCCCCAAGAAATCCGACCAGCCGACGAACGCGTTCACGATCAGCTTTCTCAACTGCTCGTTCGAGTACGCGGCGGGGATCGCGATCTTCTCCCTCCTCTTCTGCTTCGCAATCGTCCCGCGGGCGTCCACGCTCAGCATGACGTTCTTCGTGATCCCCGAGGGGATCGGCGCCTTCCCGGTGGGAGCGCAGCTCTTCGGCATCCTCTTCTTCTCGCTTCTCCTCATGGCGGGCATCACCTCGTCGGTGTCGCTCATCGAGGCGGTCGGGGCGGGCGTCATCGACAAGTTCGGCTTCTCGCGGCGGAGGACCCTCCTCGTGATCTCGGTCATCGGGACGATCGGCTCGTGCTGCTTCGCGATCCCGACGATCATCGACCCGGCGCTCCGCTCGAACGGAACGCTCGGCCTCTCGCTTCTCGACCTCTTCGATCACTGGGCGTTTTCCTACGGGCTGCTCACGTGCGGGTTCCTCGAGTGCATCTTCATCGGCTGGGTGCTCGGCGCGCACAAGCTCCGCGCGTCGCTGAACGAGCACTCGAGGATCCGGATCGGTCCGGTCTGGGATTGGATGATCAAGATCGTGATTCCGGTGGTGATCCTTCTGGTCCTCGGGAACTCCCTGCGCCAGGAGTTTCGGATCGGCATGTACGGCTCGACGCACGAGACGGGGCGCATGACCAACCTCCACGTCCTCGTTCTCGCCCTCTATCTACTCTTCACGATCGGCGGGGCGTTCGTCCTGACCGGGGCCGGCGTCTACCACAGGAGAAAGAAGCGGCGGGCGGGAATCCTGCTGGACGAGGGGAAACGATGATGCGGGCGTTCCGGGCCGTCCTTCTTCTCGCCGTTCTCTCGGGGCCCGCGGCGGCTCTCGACCTCGTGCTCGAGGTTCCGAACCCGACCGAGGGGAGGGCGCTGAAGGTCCTTCTGACCGGGCCGGAGGCGGGCCCGGAGCTCCGGCTCACGGCGATCTACCGCCCGGGGAGCCGCACGCAGGCGCGCGAGGAGGTCGGGACCTTCGACGCGGACGGCGCGATCACCTGGCGTCCGGCGTACGCGGGGATCACGCATCTCGTCGTTTCGGATCCGGACGATCCCGCCGCCGGCGAGCTCGCCTCGAGGAACGTCGCGGTCCGTTTCCGCTCCCCTCCCCCTCAGGGAATCGCCATCCTCCTTTTCGCGGGGGGCCTTCTCTTCGGGGGCGCGACCCTCGCGATGCGCTGGTCGCTGGAGGGGGAGATTCCCTCGGTGCGGCGCGGGAAACGCCCGCGGGGCGCACCGAGCACGTAGTCCGGGCCGGCCCGGAGGGCGCGCCGCCGGCGGTCGAAGGGCGCGAACCCGGGCCGAACAAAGACGCTTGGCCCGAGCATCGGGCTTCCGGTATCCTCGATTTCGGCGAGGCGGCGGTCCGGGGCCCGCGATCTCGGCCCCGGTGGAACGGAGGATCCATGCGAACCGTCCGCGGCTCGGGCGGAACATCCTGGGGGGAGAGATGACCTACGTCGTGACCGAGAACTGCCACATGTGCCGTTTCACCGACTGCGTGACCGTGTGCCCGTCGGACTCCTTCCACGGAGACGGCGAAATGCTCTACATCGATCCGGACGAGTGCATCGACTGCGCCACCTGCGTGGACGAGTGCCCCGTGAAGGCGATCTTCGCCGAGGAGGACGTCCCGGAAGACCAGCAGAAGTGGATCGCGATCAACGCGGAGAAGGCGCCGGGTCTTCCCGTGGTGAACGAAAAGGAGGACCCGCTCCCCGGGGCGGAGGAGAGGAAGAAGCAGCTCGGCTTCTAGATTCGTTGGCGCGCGGCGATTTCGGGTACGGCGCCCCCGCTCGGCCGGTCCCGGCTCGGTTCCCGCGGCTCTCGAGAGGCCGGTCGTTCGATCCCGCCCGGCGGGGGCGGATGAAATGAGGAGTGAGAGCGATGACGTATGTCGTGACCGAAAACTGCCACATGTGCCGCTTCACGGACTGCGTGACGGTGTGCCCCGTCGACTGCTTCCACGGCGATGACGAGATGCTCTACATCGACCCCGAGGAGTGCATCGATTGCGGCGCCTGCGTCCCGGAGTGCCCCGTCGAGGCGATCTTCGCCGAGGAGGACGTCCCCGAGGATCAAACGAAGTGGACCGCGATCAACGCGGAGAAGGCGGCGGGCCTTCCGGTCGTGAGCGAGAAGCTGGATCCGCTCCCCGGCGCGGAGGAGAAGAAGAAGAAGCTGGGGTTGTAGAGAACGTCTCTTTGTGTGGAAACCGTCCGGTGTCGGCGCGTGCCGCGGCGAACGGACCGATGAATCGAGCGCGGCCGGATCGATCGACCCGGCCGCGCTGTTTTGCGCTCGGCGTGCCGGGGGTCTCTCTCGCCTGGGTTATGCACGCGTTTCCTGCTGCGGCTGCGGATCGCTGCCTGCGAGGTGTCCCTCCAGAAACTCGTCCGCGTTGCCCCCGTTGACGTTACCGGGCGGGTCCTTCAGCCTCGTATCCATGATATCACTGCTTCTGAGAACCGCATCGTCGGCGTTCCAATCCCGTCGGGCTCTGGTCATTGAGAACCTCGCCCTCCGGCACCAACTTCAAGTTCTGCAACGCTCTGGCAAGAGACCCAGGTTCCGACCGATCGACCGGGGCCTCTGGGTCCTCCTCTCCCGTCTGTGGGCCGAGTGGAGAGGCTCGCTTGTTCTCGTGAAGCCCGAGACCGTTGTGGGCTGGCACCGGAAGGGCTTCCGCCTCTACTGGAGATGGAAGAGCCGGAAGCCAGGACGGCCACCGGTACCGAAGGAGGTTCGCGATCTCATCCGTAGAATGTCGCTCGAGAACCCGCTCTGGGGCGCGCCGCACATCCATGGCGACCTGCTCAAGCTCGGCTTCGACGTCGCCGAGCCGACGGTCTCCAAGTACATGGTCCGACCGAGGAAGCCGCCCTCCCAGACATGGCTCCCCTTCCTCAGGAACCATATTGGGGCGATGGCCTCGGTCGACTTCTTCACCGTTCCCACCGTTACCTTCCGGATCCTCTGCGTCTTCGTCGTTCTTTCCCACGGGCGGCGACGCATCGTCCACTTCAACGTGACCGATTCGCCCTCCTCGCTGTGGACGGCGCGCCAGCTGATCCAGGCCTTCCCCTGGGACTCTGCGCCACGATACCTGGTCCGCGATCGCGACAAGATCTATGGATTGGAGTTCCAGAGGACCGTCCTCAACCTCGGGATCGAGGAGGTCCGAATCTCCCCCCATGCGCCCTGGCAGAATCCGTACGTCGAACGCGCCATCGGCTCCATCCGCCGCGAATGCCTCGACCACATCATCATCTTCAACGAGAGACACTTACGGCGAGTTCTCCGCGAGTACTTCCGGTACTACACCGAGTCGAGAACGCACCTCGGGCTCGCCAAGGACTGCCCGGAACCGAGGTCCGTCGAGCCACCGGAGATGGGCAGGGTCATCGCGATCCCTCAGGTCGGCGGACTGCACCATCGCTACAGGCGCATCGCGGCCTAGCCCGACAGGCTTCCCTCTGGACCCAGGTGAGTGATCTGCAAGGGCGGAATCTGCCCGCGAACACCTGCCACCACACGTTCCACCGCATTCTCCTCCCCGGAAAGCCTCCCGGAGCCCGTACTGAAGCAGCGGACAACCCTCACTTGGCCGGAAAACCGGCCGACCAAGCGGCCAGAACTGACCGGATCAACGGCCGACAGGGTTTATAGGAGGCACAGGTCGGCGGCGTGGACGACGGCGCAACGCCCCCACGCGGCCGAGGGCGGGTGGCACTGATGAACGCCGATCGAGGTGTCGGCTTTTCACCGGTCTGCGCCGCCGCCCCTGCGTGTGGACGGCCACAGGTTTCGCCTGAAGATGAGCCACGGCGCACGGGACGTCTTCCCCATCCCGCCCGCTCCTGCTCCCCGCCGACCGAGAGCGGGGGAGCGGGGTGAAGCAAGCGCAGGGCCGTCCGACACGCCCCAATGACCGCCCGTGGGCCCGGATGAGGTCTTCATGAGAGACAGGGTCGGAGAAACGCGGTCAGCCGGTGTGCTAGAATCCGCGAGCGAGAGTGAACCGCTA
The DNA here is from genome assembly GCA_043818685.1 of Candidatus Eiseniibacteriota bacterium. GTDB lineage: Bacteria > Orphanbacterota > Orphanbacteria > Orphanbacterales > Orphanbacteraceae > VGIW01. The sequence goes on along the minus strand of JBDRFQ010000449.1, from coordinate 1,714 downwards.
GTACCTCTCCGCAGCCTTCACAAAGGAGGAACCATGCTGCAAATTGTTCTAGCCGCTTTCTTAGCCGCGTCCGGGCTTGGGGCGAACGCCTTCGGGCAGGATGCCGATTCGAGACCGGTGAAGCCCGCGCTTCTCGTCGTGGACATCCAGAACGAGTACATCCCAATGATGGACGAAACCGAGAGAGATGCAGCCCTGCGGATGATCAACGGCGCCATCTGGCAATTCCGGCAGTTCGAGAGGCCCGTGATCCGCGTCTATCACACCGATCCTCAGTGGGGTCCGGAACCGGGGAGCGAAGGATTCGAATTCCCCAAGTCCGTTATCGTCCGGGAGGACGATCCCAAGGTCGTCAAGAATTACCCCAGCGCTTTCACGAAGACTGACCTGGATAGGATTCTCAAAGAGCTGGACGCGAACGCAGTCTTCATTTGTGGCCTCAGCGCCACAGCCTGTGTGCTCGCCACTTACTTTGGTGCCTTGGATCACGAATACGATGCGTTCCTAATTGATGGGGCCATCATGAGCGACGACGCGGCCCATACGGAGACGGTCAAGGACATCGTGAACTCGGTCGACTGGGCAGGCCTTGAATTGATCCTTCGCGCATCCCGGCAAGCTCCCCGCTAGGACGCGCACGCGATATCGATGAGTGCTCTAGAGCCGCCGGGTGTTTTCGGCGGATGATGCGCCACGCATCTCCACAGGCGGGCTCGCGATGTTGCTGTGGCGAGAGGGCCGTCGGCAGAGGCGGAGCCGAACGTGGGATCCCACCGCCCGCTCCTGGTCCCCGCCGAGAGAGCGCGGGGGAGCGAGGGGCGCCACGCGTTCTCGCCGACGAGCCGCCACGCGTCTCCACAGGCGGGCTCGCGGTGCTGCTGTGGACAGAGAGGCGGCGGTAGAGTCGGCGCCGAACGTGGGACCCCACCGCCCGCTCCTGGTCCCGCCGATCGAGCGCGGGGGAGCGAGGGGAGGGAGCGGGATCGCACCGTGGAGAAAGGGAGGAGCTGAGGACGGGCTGCCGACTTGACCGCCGGTAGATGTCCTCGGAACAGAAGAAAAGGAAGTCCCCCGCTCTGGCCGTGCGCGCTACTCGGAAACCCAGGGTAGTCGAATACAGTTTCCCTTTAGTAACATCTTGGTCCTCAAGAAAGCGCGGGCACGCAAGAAAGCAGGGGACCCCATGATGCTCTCCACGAAGAAGGCGACTCGAGTGCTGTCTTTGATGGGCAAGAGATGCGGCCTAGAAGGAAGAACAAGGTCGGACCTCAACGTCCACCCAGCTCAGATCAGTATGGGCGTGGCAAGTCGCTATGGCAAGGCATTTTCTTCACTTGTGGCACTTCCCTTACTTGGCAGACAAGAACCGAGAAGACGAGCAACGGGGCAACCTGATAGTGCGGAGGTCGTTACAGCACAAGGCTCCACATTCCGTGGGTCTTCTTGCGCACCGAGACGCTGACGATTCTTGCCTCTGCCAGCCCCGCCCGACGACAGGGCAGTCCATCGTTAGCGATGTCTATCCATGCCCGGCCCGCTCCCGCCCCCCGCCGAGCGAGCGGGGGGGGACGGCGGGAGGATCGAGCGGTAGCCGCGACAGCCCGAGACCGCTCCGGTTCTGCTTGCGGTACCGGCCGAGACCTCATGGATATTATGGGCTTTCACCGGATCCACGAATCACAGATGAACGGAGCCGCAGGGTGGTAGAATAGGC
>JBDRFQ010000448.1:0-7937 GCA_043818685.1 Candidatus Eiseniibacteriota bacterium | reverse complement strand
ATTTTCGGCGTGCAGGAGGCGATCACGACACGATCCAGGTTGTGCTCTGAAATCGCCTTCTTGATCTCGTTCTGTCCGGGGTCGGCGCAGGTGTAGCGGTTGCGGATCACCGCGACGACCCCCGGAAGGGTCTCGGCGTAGCGGGAGACCTCTGCGGTGTCCACCACGCCGGCGATGTTCAATCCGCAATCGCAGACGAACACGCCGATCCTGGGAAGCTTCTGAACCATCATTCGCCTCCTTGGGCCGCGGCCGGCGCGGCCGCCTTCTCCAGGGCCTCGGCGACGAGGACGGCGAGGTCCTCGGTCCGGATCTTCTTCGTCGTCTCGCGGCCGTCCACTCGGGCGCGGCGCGCGTCTTCCTCCTGGGCGCACGTGAAGTGGATCAGACACTTCGGGCAGGCGGTGACGAGAACCTCGGCGCCGGTCGCGCGAGCGTCGGCGAGACGGATTGTCTGCAGCCGGCGGGACTCCGCGTCGCAGTGCTGGAAGCCGGATGTCCCGCAGCAGCGTGCCGTCGCGCCCGAGAGCGCCATCTCATGAAGACGCACGCCGGGGATCGCGTCGAGCAGCGCGCGCGGTTCCTCGAGCACCCCGAGATGGCGCCCGAGGCGGCACGGGTCTTGGAAGGTGACGGCCTTCTCCACTTCGGCGGTTCCCCTCTCGAGCCCGAGCTTCTCGAGGCGGCCCGCGAGGAACGCCGAGAGATGAGTCACTTCGATCTTGAAGTTCTTGATCGTTTCGGGATAAGAGAGGGCGAGCGTGCGCGCGCACTCCGCGCAGGTCGTCACGATCGTCTTCGCCCCGCTCTCCGCGATGAGGGCGGCGTTCTTCCCGGCGAGCCTGCGGAAGGTCTCCGGGTCACCCGCCCAGAGGGAGTCGTGGCCGCAGCAGACCTCCTCCCCCCGCACGACCGGCTCGATCCCGAGCCGGTTCAGGATGCGGACGGCGCTCCTTGCGATGTCCGTCGTGCGGACCCCGAGGTCCGCGTAGACCACGTCGAAGAGCGGAAGGCAGCCGACGAAGAGGAAGATGTCCCCCCTCTCCGCGACCCGGAGGTCGTCGTCCAGCCAGTCAAGCCGCTTCGGCGCGGATTCCCCCTCCGCCATGAGGCGGGTCGCCTGGAGGAGCACCTGGTGGTGGGGGCAGGAGGCCCTCTCCTCCGGCGGAAGCAGGGCGCGGACATCCCGCACGAAATCGACGAACGCCACCCCCTCGGGACAGCGCTCCTCGCACGCCCCGCAGGTGAGGCACTTCCTCACTAGTATGCGGCCGTCCGCTTCGAGATCGGCGATGGCGCGCGCCACCAGGCGGCGGGGAGAGTGCCCGTGCTCCAGTTCGGCCAGCGGGCAGTTCCCGGTGCACTTGCCGCAAGCGAGACAGAGGGTCGCCTTCGTCCGCCGGGCGAGTTCTTCGAGCCGCATCATGATCGTTCTCCCGCGCTCATCAATTCATTGAGTGTTAGAGGATCCCCCTCGCGTCCCTCCGACCAGTCGCTCCGCACGCGGTCGGCGTTCAGCCCGCACAGCCGGAGGAGCGCGCGGGCGAGCTCGACCTGGTCGGAGGCGAGGCCCGCGCCGTGCTCGAAGCGGCAGCGGTCCTCGGCGCAGCCGGCCACGACGACCTCCTCCGCCCCCGCGTGAATCAGCTTGAGGATCGTCCCCGCCTCGAGCTGGCCGACGCACGAGAGCCGGATCACCTCCGCTCCGCCGTCCGCCGTCTCCGCCTCCGGCGCTAGGCAGCCGCCGCGCCGCTGGCAGGTGATCACGACGACCCGGCCGACCTTGCGATCCGGCCCGACGTCGGTCACCGAGTCGAGGATCCAGTTCTTCGAGAACGGCTCGATCTCCGCCGCCCCGGTCTGGCAGACCGAAACGCAGAGGCCGCAGCCGCGGCACAGGGTCGGGTCGATGCGGCTCACAGGCTCCTGGTCCCTTCCGGGAACCAGCCGCGGTGCGTGGAAGGCACAGACCTCGATGCAGCGGCCGCAGCCGCGGCAGAGCGTCTCATCGACGCGCGACTTGACGAGCCCGACCGTCACCGGAGCCGGAGGCCCCTCCCTGCCGCTCGTGGTGGCCGTGAACGTCCCCGAGGTCTCCCGCTCGCGCGCCTCCGCGGGCGTCCCCTCGCGCGGGGTTCGGAGAAGGAGGTCGATGCCGCCGCTCCCGTCCCCGCCCGGGGCCGAGCTCCGGATGAGAACGTGGCGGCGCGGGCAGGTGGAAACGCACGTTTGACACTCGAAGCAAGGCCCGCAGCGGAGGCAGCGGGAGGCCTCCTCGATCGCCTCCTCGGGGGAGAAGGCGTGCTCGACCTCTTCGAAGCCGCCCCGGTCGGAGAGGGACCGTTCCGGGGCGTGCAGGCGCTCGCGCCGCTCGGGCGGAGAGTCGGCAAGCCCGAGCTCCCAGCGCCCCGTCGACGCCGGAACCGGCCGGAGCAGCGAATCGGGACCCTCCTCGATCATTCGCTGGATCGCCCGCGCCGCGCGGTGTCCGGCGGCGATCGCCTCGATCACCGTCGCGGGGCCGGTGACCGCGTCGCCGCCCGCGAAGACCCGCTGGATTCGCGTAACGCCGGTCTCGTCCGCTGCGATCAGGCATCCGCTCCGGTCGACCGACGATTCATAGCGGCTCCCGAGGAAGGGGAGGTTCGGTTCCTGTCCGATCGATGCGATCACCGAGTCCGTCCGGATCGTGAACTCGGAACCGGAGACGGGAATCGGGCGGCGGCGGCCGCTCGCGTCCGGCTCCCCGAGCCGCACCTCGAGGCACTCGAGGGCGACGACCCTTCCATTCTCCACCTTGAGGCTGTTCGGCGCGGTCAGGAAGCGGAAACCCACCCCCTCCGCCTCGGCGGCGCGGATCTCCTCCTCCACCGCCGGCATCTCCTCCTTCGACCGCCGGTAGACGATGTCCGCGCTCCGCGAGCCGAGCCTGATGGCGGTGCGCGCCGCGTCGATCGCGCTGCTTCCGCCTCCGATCACGAGAACCCGCTCGCCGGGCGGCGTCCGGTCCCCCTCGTTCACCCTCTTGAGGAAGGCGAGGGCGTCCTCGACTCCCTGGATCTCCCCCTCGCCGTGGAGGCCGAGCCGGCGGCTCTTCATCGCGCCGACGGCGAGATAGACCGCGGCGTGCTCCTTGGCGAGGAGCTCATCGAGCCCGATGTCCCTCCCGAGCACGGTGTTCGCCCGCACCTCGATCGACGGACCGAGGAGGGCCTCGATCTCCCGGTCGAGGACGTCGGGGGGGAGGCGATAGTCGGGGATCCCGTAGCGGAGCATCCCGCCGAGATCCGACTCCGCTTCGATCAGCGTGACGCCGAATCCGCTCCGGGCGAGATCGAAGGCGACGGTGAGACCGCCGGGCCCAGACCCGATGACCGCGACACGCTCCTGACGGAACGGCTTCGCGGGGAGCGGGGGAGGGGGAAGCTCCGCCGAGTAGTCGCCGACGAAGCGCTTCAGCGCACGGATCGAGACCGCGCCGTCCAGGTTGTTCCTCCTGCAGACCGATTCGCACGGGTGGTTGCAGACGCGGCCGCACACCCCGGGGAGGGGGCATCGTTCGCGCACGACGCGGAGCGCGTCCACGAAACGGCCCTCGGCGATGAGCGACACGTACCCCTTGACGTTGACGCCGGCGGGACAGGCCAGCGTGCAGGGGGAGGGGCTGATTCGCTCGATCTCCAGCTCCGTCCCCTTGTCGAAGATCAGCTTGGCATGCTCAACGGCTGCGAGCTCCATGTCCCCCTCACTTCTTCGGGCCGGGCTCGAGGCGCCGGCGCCGGTTCCCGCATCTCTTCCGCCCGATCACGAGGCGGCTTCCGGCGCCGCGCCCATGAGCTTCTCGCCGTGGGTGTAACCGTGATCGAACGCCTGCAAGTTAATCTCTTCGCTTCCGGGCGGCACGGACTCGCGGATCGCCGCGCGCGCCGCCTCCTTCTTCACGACCCCGGTGACCGCGGAGAGGAAGCCGCACATCACCATGTTCGCCGCGATCCGGCGGCCGAGCTGCTCGGCGATCCGGGTCGCGGGAACCTGGAAGACGCGCGCGTCCTCGTCCGGCCGGAGGTGAACGAGGTCCTCGTCGATGAGGAGCGTCCCCCCGGACTCCAATTCGCTCCGGAACTTGCTGTAGGATTCCTGCGACATGCAGATCACGACGGCGGGGCGCCGAATGTACGGATAGTCGACCGCCTCGTCGCAGAGAATGAGCTGCGCCGAGCACGCCGAGCCGCGGGCCTCGGGGCCGAAGCTCTGGTTCAAGGTCGCGTGGCGCTCCTCGTGGATGGCGGCGGCCCGGCCGGTCACGTACGCGAGGAAGATGATCCCCTGCCCGCCGAACCCGGAAACGCGGATCTCCGTTCTAGTCATGTCTCGCCTCCCGGTCGACCAGGGCGCGCCGTCCCGCGGGCCTCATGTACGATTCCTTGCCCAATCCGTAGTCCTTGCCGAGAACCTTCTTCATCCCCGCGTCGAGGTTCTCCAGGAACGTGGGCCTCTCGATGTCGACGAACTTGCCGATGACGATCTTCCCGCCGAATGAAATGTCCACGGTGGAAGGATCGGCGCCGTGCCGGATCTCGCCCTTCTCCCGGTACGACTCGAGCACCTCGAGCGAGGTGCCGAGCTTGTTGCGCCTCGTGTAGAGCGTCGGGCAGGGAGCAATCACCTCGATGAAGGTGAAGCCGGTCTTGGAGAGGGCTTCCCCGATCGACCGCGTCAGGCGCCGCACGTGGAGGGATGTCCACCGCGCCACGTAGATCGCCCCGGAGGAGGCGGCGAGCCCCGGCAGGTTGAACGGGTGCTCGAAGTTTCCGTACGGGGTCGTCGTCGAGATCGCCGAGACCGGGGTTCCCGGACCGACCTGCCCGCCGGTCATCGCATAGTTGAAGTTGTTGATGCAGATCACGGTGAGGTCGACGTTCCTCCGGGCCGCGTGTATGAAGTGGTTGCCGCCGATGGCGATGAGATCGCCGTCCCCCGAGATGACGACTACTTTCAGCCTGCGGTTCGCGAGGTGGAGCCCCGTGGCGAACGGGATCGGGCGGCCGTGTGTCGTGTGGAAGGAGTCGAGCTTGATGTATCCCGCCACGCGGCCCGAGCAGCCGATCCCCGAAACCACCGCCACCCGGTCCAGGTCGAAGGCCCCCTTTTTGAGGGCGTCGGCGAAGCAGGTGACCACCGTCCCGATTCCGCATCCGGGGCACCGGATGTGGGGGAAGCGGTCCATCCGCAGAAACGGCTCCATCGGGTGGCGGGCTTGCGGTTCCGCTTGCGCCGTTGCCGAGTTCCTTGCGCGCACGCTCTCGTCGCTCACGACTTCTTCTCCTTGCGCTGCCTCCGCACGCGTCTCCGGGGCGCGCCGTTCCCCCGGAGGCCTTCGCGAATCGCGTCGTAAATCGATTGCGGATCGTGCACCCAGCCGCCCGCGTGGGTGACCGGGATCGCCTGCGCCTGCCCGGCCGCGGCCCGCTCGACCTCGAGCACCACCTGGCCGAGGTTGATTTCCGGAACGACGAACGCCTTGGCCTTCGAGGCGACGTCCCGTATGAAGGCGGTGGGGAAAGGCCAGACGGTGACGAGGCGGATCTCTCCGACCTTGAGGCCGTCGTCGAGCGCCGCGTCGATCGCGGCGTGGGCGACCCTCGAGGTGATGCCGTAGCTCACCACGACCACGTCGGCGTCGTCGAGACGCTTGCACTCGTAGTCGTAGATCTTGTCGGCGTTGTCGTCGATCTTCGCCTTGAGCCTCCGCACGAGCTTGTCCTGCGCCTCCGCGGTCATGACCGGATAGCCCCGCTCGTCGTGCGTGAGGCCGGTCGTGTGGATGCGGTATCCCTCGCCCGCGACGACCATGTCCGGCACCTTGTCGCCGTTCGCCGCGTAAGGGAGGTACTCGCCTGGCGGGAGGGAGGTGAGCCGGCGGGGAACGATCTCGATCTCGTCCGCCGGCGGGATCACGACCTTCTCGGTCATGTGTCCGACGCACTCGTCCATCATGACGAACACGGGGACGCGGTACTGCTCGGAGAGGTTGAACGCCTGAATGGTGCGGCTGAAGCACTCCTGCGGCGAGTTCGGGCAGAGGGCGATGATCCCGTAGTCGCCGTGGGATCCCCAGCGCGCCTGCATCATGTCCTGCTGGCCGACCATCGTCGGGAGGCCGGTGGAGGGGCCGCCGCGCTGCACGTTGGCGAGCACGCAGGGGACCTCCATCATGACGCCGAGCCCGATGTTCTCCATCATGAGCGAGAAGCCGGGTCCCGACGTGCAGGTCATCGCCTTCACGCCGCCCCAGGCGGCGCCGAGAATCGCCGCCATGGAGGCCATCTCGTCCTCCATCTGGATGAAAACGCCTCCGACCTTCGGGAAGCGCCGCGAGATCCGTTCGGCGATCTCCGTGGACGGGGTGATCGGATAGCCGGCGAAGAAGCGGCATTCGGCGGCGAGCGCCCCCTCCGCGCAGGCGTGGTCTCCGTCCAGGTAGTGCGCGCCGGTGAGGACCCCCTCGGGTGAGGCCTTCATGGAAGCACCTCCTCGATGATGGACTCCGACAAGGCGGCGTTGCCGCCGCCCGTTTCCGTGATGAAGATCGAGAACTCGGGGCAGATCGTCTCGCAGAGGCGGCAGGCCACGCAGTCGTCGGCGCGCGCGACCTCGGGCGGATGATAGCCCTTTAGGTTGAAGAGGGCGGACATGCGGAGCACGTCCAGGGGGCAATACTCGACGCAGTAGGCGCAGCCCTTGCACTGCTCGACAAGGATGTGAATCTCGCCCCGCGTCCGTTCGACTTCCGAGTGATCGAGAGGCTTTCTCCAGTAGCGTTTCGTTTCCAGATGCACCGCCATAGTGCCTGTCTCCCTTATGGCGGGCGAGCAGAACAAGCCTAGGGCGTACTTGCCCTCCGCGCCCGCTCGTAAGGACAGTGTCCGATGACCCCGCGTACGGGGCACTCCCCCTCGTAGAAGGCACCGCAGCGAAGACAGCTGCGGGTGTCAACTGTTTCCATTTGGATTAATGCCGTAACGAACTTCTCGAGCAGCCGGCTGAACTCCTGTCTTTCCTCGGGGGTGAACGTGTCCAGGATCGGCTTCAGGGTCTCGATCCGGCGCGTTTCATACTCCTCCACGAGGTTTCTCCCCCTCGGGGTGATCCGGAGGCAGGTGTTCCGTCGGTCCCGCTCGGGGATGACCCGGAGGAGAAGGTCCAGCCGCGCGAGCTTGTCGATGTTCTTCGATGCGGCCGGGGCGCTGACCCCGAGGAAGCTCGCGATTTCGCCGACGTGGTGGTCCCCGTTCATCGAGATGAGCTTCAAGAGGTGGATCTGGCCGAGGGAAAGCGGGGCGTCCGCCGTCTCGCGGATGAGACGCTTCTCGAGGATCTCGCGGACCGCGTTGCTCAGGACGTGTGTGATGCGAAGGACGTGCCGGGCGTGGGAATCACCGTTGCCTTCGGCAAGGGGTTGGCGGGCCTCGATCACCTTAGCCTCGTCCGCTGAATGTCTTGGCCGCTCACAGGGGGATCTGTAACCTAGTTAAATGTTAGCGCAGTTACCGAATCATGTCAACCAATTTTCTCGCAGAGTTTGGTGAGAATCTCTAATAGAACGTGGGCGGACCTTTGGGGAGCGGGGCGAACGTCCGGGCGGGGTTGACACTCCCCCCGGGCGCCCCTATGCTCGTGCCGTGTCGAAGGAGGGGGCGCAGGGGCCCCCTTCTCCGCCCTGGGTTCGTGTGCTCGCGGAGGGTGTCTTGAGGGGCTGGTTGGGAGTCCTCCTCGCCTTTTTTTTGCTCCTACCGGCACGTCTTCCCGCTTCGTCTCCTGTCCCCCCCGTTGGGTCGAGTCCGGCGTCGGGGCGGCCGGTCCGCGTTTCTTCGCCCACGGATGGCGCGGCTACGCCCCCGATCGCCGGCGCCCACCCGGCGAAGGCGCGGGCGGAG
>JBDRFQ010000447.1:0-9049 GCA_043818685.1 Candidatus Eiseniibacteriota bacterium | reverse complement strand
GCGCAGGGCTATTTCGTTTATGACTCAAAGAAGGCGGGCGCGGTGACGGTCTCGCATCTCCGGTTCGGCCCGAACCCGATCCGCTCGACCTACCTGGTGAGCAAGGCCTCGTTCATCGGGTGCCACCAGCAGGTCTTCGTCGAGAAGTACGACATGCTGCAGTACCTCGCCCCGGGAGGCGTCTTCCTGCTGAACTGCCAGTGGGAACCTGACGAGGTGTGGGACCACCTCCCCCGGAAGGTGCAGCAGGACCTCATCGACAAGAAGGCGAAGTTCTACGTCATCAACGGGTACAAGGTCGCCACGGACAGCGGCATGGGCGACCGCGTGAACGTCGTGATGCAGGTCTGCTTCTTCGCGATCTCCGGCGTGCTCCCGAAGGACGAGGCGATCGAGGCGATCAAGGACTCGATCCGGAAGACGTACGGTCGGAAGGGCGAGGACGTCGTCCAGATGAACTTCCGCGCCGTGGACAACACCCTCGCCAACCTGTTCGAGGTGAAGATCCCGGCAAAGGCGACGAGCAAGCTCGAGATGCGCCGCCCGGTCCCGGTGGAGGCTCCGGATTTCGTCCAGAAGGTGACGGCGGAGATCATCGCCGGGCGCGGGGACGGGATCCCGGTCGGCCTCTTCCCCGAGGACGGGACGTTCCCTTCGGACACCGCCCGGTGGGAGAAGCGAAACATCGCCCTCAAGATCCCGGTGTGGGATCCGGAGATCTGCATCCAGTGCGGGAAGTGCGCGATGATCTGCCCGCACGCGACGATCCGGCCCAAGGTCTTCGAGGAGAAGCACCTCAAGAACGCGCCGAAGACGTTCAAGCACGCCGACGCCCGCGACAAGGAGTGGGCGGGGCTGAAGTACGCGCTGCAGGTGGCGCCCGAGGACTGCACCGGCTGCGTGATCTGCGTCGAGGTCTGCCCGGCGAAGAACAAGAAGGAGACGAAGCGGAAGGCGATCAACATGGAGCCCCAGCCGCCGCTCCGCGAGCAGGAGCGCGAGAACTGGGAGTTCTTCCTCACGCTTCCCGAGGTTGATCGGACGAAGCTCAAGGTGAGCGCGATCCGGCAGCAGCAGCTTCAGCGGCCGCTCTTCGAGTTCTCCGGGGCGTGCGGCGGATGCGGGGAAACCCCCTACCTCAAGCTTCTCTCCCAGCTCTTCGGGGACCGGGCGATCATCGGAAACGCGACCGGCTGCTCGTCGATCTACGGGGGGAACCTGCCGACAACCCCTTGGGCGATCGACGAGGATGGGCGCGGTCCGGCGTGGTCGAACTCCCTCTTCGAGGACAACGGCGAGTTCGGGCTCGGGTTCCGGATCGCCATCGACAAGCAGAAGGACCTTGCCCGCCACCTCGTCCGAAAGATGGCGGCCTCGATCGGCGAGAACCTCGCCAAGGAGCTCCTCGAGGCGAAACAGAAGGACGAGGCGGACATCCACGAGCAGAGGATGAGGGTCAAGGCCCTGAAGGAGAAGCTGCGGTCGGCGAAGTCCGCCGAGGCCAAGACGCTCGTTGCCGTCGCGGACATGCTCGTGAAGAAGAGCGTTTGGGCGGTCGGCGGGGACGGCTGGGCGTACGACATCGGGTACGGCGGTCTCGATCACGTCTTCGCGATGGGCCGGGACGTCAACATCCTCGTTCTCGACACCGAGGTCTACTCGAACACCGGCGGGCAGATGTCGAAGGCGACCCCCCGCGGGGCCGTGGCGAAGTTCGCCGCGGGAGGCAAACCGGCCGCGAAGAAGGACCTCGGCCTCATGGCGATCAACTACGGGAGCGTGTACGTCGCGCGCGTCGCGATGGGCGCGAAGGACGAGCACACCCTCCGGGCGTTCCTCGAGGCGGAGGCGTACGAGGGAACCTCGCTCATCATCGCCTACTCTCACTGCATCGCCCACGGCATCGACATGGAGAGGGGCCTGGAGAGCCAGAAGGCGGCGGTCGATTCCGGACAGTGGTTCCTCTACCGCTACAACCCGGCCCTCGCCCGCGAGGGGAAGAACCCGCTCCAGCTCGACTCGCGCGCTCCGAAGAAGCCCGTCGCAGAGTACATGGACCTGGAAAACCGATTCCGGATGCTCGCGAAAAGCAAGCCGGAGGACGCGAAGCGATTCGCGCGGGAAGCGCAGGAAGACGTGAACGCCAGCTGGTCGCTCTATCACTACCTGGCCGAGAGGCCTTTCGGCGACGGGAACGGCGGCAAGGGAGAATCATAGGTCTAACGAAGCGGAACGGGGCCGGGGGCGCGCCTCCGGCTCCTCCTTCGAATCGGAGAGAACAGATGGATCTCACGACGCATTATCTCGGAATGAAGCTGAGAAGCCCGCTCGTCCCGTCCGCCTCCCCCCTCACGGAAGAGATCGGCAACATCCGGAAGATGGAGGACGCCGGCGCCGGAGCGGTCGTTCTGCACTCCCTGTTCGAGGAGCAGATCGTGCGGGAGAGCCTCGAGCTGGATCGTTTCACATCCAAGGGGACCGAGAGCTTCGCGGAGGCCCTCACGTACTTCCCCGAGCCGGAGGAGTACCGGCTCGGACCGGACGAGTACCTGAACCACATCCGGAAGGCCAAGGAAGCGGTGAAGATTCCGGTCATCGCGAGCCTGAACGGAGCAAGCACCGGAGGATGGACCGAGTACGCCGGGCGCATGCAAGAGGCCGGGGCGGACGCGCTCGAGCTGAACATCTACTACATCCCGACGGACCCCGCCCTGAGCGCCGAACGGATCGAGAACACGTACATCGAGATCGTGAAGTCGGTGAAGTCCGCGATCGGCATCCCGGTGGCGGTGAAGCTGTCCCCGTTCTTCAGCAACCTCGCCTACACCGCTCGCCGGCTCGACCAGGCGGGGGCAGGCGCCCTCGTCCTCTTCAACCGGTTCTACCAGCCGGACATCGATCTCGACGATCTCGAGGTGAGGACCCGTGTTCTTCTCAGCACGTCGCAGGCGATGCGGCTTCCGCTCCGTTGGATCGCGATCCTGCACGGCCGGGTGAAGGCGGACCTCGCCGCGACCGGCGGAATCTACACGGCCGCGGACTGCCTCAAGATGCTCATGGTGGGAGCGAAGGCGACCATGCTCTGCTCGGTTCTCCTCAAGAACGGGATCGACCGCATCCGTGAGATCGAGCAGGGGATGCGGAAGTGGATGGAGGAGCACGAGTACGTCTCCGTCGAGCAGATGCAGGGGAGCATGAGCCAGAAGAGCGTCGCCGACCCGGCCGCCTTCGAGCGCGCGCAGTACATGCGGGCCCTGGTCGGCTACCGCGTCTAGCCCGAAAGACGAAGAGAGAACCCGGGGGGCCCGCCGCGCGGGCCGCCGACAAATGATGGAAAGCCGCCCCCGCCCCTCGGGGGCGGTTCTCATTCCGGACATGCCCCGGAACGAGAATGTCGACCCGCCGCTCTCCCCCACGCGGAGGATCCGGCGAACGGAACACCGGCCTCGAGCGCGGCCCGGGCCTCCTTGACAGGATCATTTGATCTGACTAACTTCAACCATTGCCGCGACCGAAAGGTCCGCATACAGAAGCCGGCGGACGTTCCGCCCAGGAAACTCCGCCCTTTCGGCAACCGATTGAGGATCAACGATTAAGGAGTATCCCCCATGTCGTTCAAACTCCCCGAGCTTCCGTACTCGTACGATGCGCTCGAGCCCCACATCGACGCGCGCACGATGGAGATCCACCACACGAAGCACCATCAGGCCTACGTCACCAACGTGAACAAGGCCCTGGAGGGACACCCGTCGCTGCAGTCGAAGTCGATCGACGAGATCATGAAGGACTTGGACGCCGTCCCCGAGGCGATCCGCACCGCCGTCCGCAACAACGGGGGCGGACACTTGAACCACACCCTCTTCTGGCAGGTGATGTCGAAGAAGGGGGGCGGTGAACCGAAAGGGAGCCTCGGCGGCGCGATCAAGAAGACCTTCGGCGGGTTCGACGCGCTCAAGGAGGAGTTCGGAAAGGCGGCGATCGGCCGCTTCGGGAGCGGCTGGGCCTGGCTCGGGTTCGACGAGAACGGCAAGCTGCATGTCGAGTCGACCCCGAACCAGGACACCCCCCTCTCCCGGGGACACGTTCCGATCCTCACGCTCGATGTCTGGGAACACGCCTACTACCTCAAGTACCAGAACAGGCGCCCGGACTACATCACCGCTTGGTGGAACGTGGTGAACTGGGAAGAGGTGCAGAGGCGTTTCGACGATGCGGTGAAGTAGGAAGCCCGGTTTCTCCTCACACGGGCGAACGAGGGCCCCGCCCGGTCGGGGCCCTTTCTCCATGCGCGCGGCCGCCCTCTCCTCTCCCCCGCCCGGCTCCCTCTCCCCGCCGGGACGATCCGTCTATTTGATTGTCCGTAAATCCGTTAGAGGCTCCGCTCCTTCGTCCCGGAATTCCTCTCCCTCATCAATTCGATTCAGAATTCTAATCTCTTCGAATCGGTATATCGTGATATCTTGATATTATGATATTGGCGCTCGACGGGAACCGGCCGCTCGGAACGGATTCCGCTCCGGCCGGCGGCGGATCGACCCGGAAGAGCGAGGGGAGGGCCTGCGAGTGGCGGCCGGGCGGCGCGTGACGAGTCTCGTTCATGATCTTCGAAAAGCGGATCTCCGATCGCAGATCCTCCGGGCGCTCGGGAATCCCGCGCGCCTTCGGATCACGGCTTTTCTCTGCGCCGGTGAGAGAACCGTGGGCGAGATCTCAGAGTCGCTCGACCTCCCCCAGTCGACCGTGTCGCAGCAGCTCTCTTCCCTCCGCCTCCACGGGCTCGTGCGGGCGCGTAGAGAGGGGGGGTTTCGCTACTACTCGATCGCCCTGCCGCAGGTCCGGGACCTCATGGACTGCCTCTCCAAGTGCTGCCGCCCAGGGGATGATTCGTGACCGGGGACAGAGAAACCGTCCGGCCCTGCGTTCCCGGGCCGCGAGTCCTTCGTGGGTGATGAGATGAGGAACGAACGCTTCCGGTGGGTTCTCGGCGCCGTCGTGATCGCGGGCATCCTCCTCTTCCCCGTTCTCTACTTCCTGCCGCGCTCCGAGCCTCCCGCGGACGACCCGTGGAGGTTCGTGCCGAGGCGGCTTCCCCACACCGATCACCGCGCACTCATGACCGGCCCCTATCCGGACGGTCCTTCCGTGACGCGCGCCTGCCTCGAGTGCCACGAGGAGGCGGGGCGCGAAATGATGCGCACCGCGCACTGGAACTGGGAGGGAGATCCGGTTGTCCTGCCGGGCCGGTCCGAGCCGGTTCGCCTCGGGAAGAAGAACGTGGTCAACAACTTCTGCATCAGCGTGCAGTCGAACTGGTACGGCTGCACCTCCTGCCATGCCGGGTACGGATGGGAAGACGGATCGTTCGATTTCACGAACGTCGAGAACGTCGACTGCCTCGTCTGTCATGAGCGCACCGGCTCGTACGTCAAGGCGGAGGGCGGGTACCCGGCGCCCGGCGTGGACCTCGTGGAAGCGGCGGGGAGCGTCGGCTCGCCCACGCGCGAGAACTGCGGCGGGTGTCACTTCCGCGGAGGCGGCGGGGACGCGGTCAAGCACGGGGACCTCGACGGGTCGCTCCGGAACCCCCGGGAGCGGATCGACGTGCACATGGGCCGCCACGGGATGCTGTGCATCGACTGCCACAAGACCCAGAACCACGTGATCGCGGGGAGATCGATCTCCGTCAGCGTGGACAATTCCAACCGGCTTCGCTGCGTCGACTGCCACGCGACGGAGCCGCACCGGGACGCGCGCCTCAACGCGCACACCGCCGCGGTCGCGTGCCAGACCTGCCACATCCCGGAGGTCGCCCTCCGGGAGGCGACGAAGGTTCATTGGGACTGGTCCGCGGCGGGACAGGATCTCGGCGACGACCCGCGTGTCTATCTGAAGAAGAAGGGGCGCTTCGTCTACGCGAAGTACTTGGCTCCCGAATATGATTGGTTCGACGGGACCGCCGACCGCTACCTCCTCGGGGACCGCGTCGACACGACCGCCGCAACCCCGCTCAACCCGCCCCGCGGAGAGATCGGGGACCCGGCCTCCGCGATCTGGCCGTTCAAGGTACACAGAGGGAAGCAGATCTACGACCGCGCGCACCGTTACCTTCTCGTGCCGAAAACGGTCGGCGAGGGAGGGTTCTGGGAGGAGTTCGACTGGGACCGGGCGGCCCGCCTCGGATCCGAGACGACGAAGCTCCCTTACAGCGGGAGCTACGGATTCGCCCGGACCGAGATGTTCTGGCCCCTCACCCACATGGTGGCGCCCAAAGAGAAGTCCCTCCCGTGCGGCGATTGCCACGCGGAGGACGGCGTTCTCGACTGGATCGCGCTCGGCTACCCCGGGGACCCGGTTCACTGGGGAGGGAGGGTGGCTCATCTCGAAGCCGCAAGCGAAAGGGGGGCGTCGCGTCCATGAAGCTCCGGCTCCGGCTCCTGCTCCCGCTCATCCTCTTCCCCGTTCTCGCGGGGGCCGCCCCGGCGCCCGACCCGAACGAGGGCGCGGGGTCGATCCACCCCCTCTTCCCTCTCCTCGACGAGAGCGGGACGAACGTGCTGGAGAGCGGCGGACCGGTCTCCGCCGTGCGGACCTGCGGGGCGTGCCACGACGCCGAGTTCATCGAACGGGAGAGCCCGCATGCCGGCGCGGGGTGGGGCGGACCGAGGGGCCGGGAGCGCGGACCCGGGAACACACCGGACGGGCGGCCGTGGGAGAGCGGAACGGGGATCTTCGGAGGATGGAACCCGATCACCTACCGCGCGCTTTCCCGCGGGGGCGAAGATCCGATCGACCTTTCACTCCCCGACTGGATCCGCTTCTTCGGCAGGAGGCACGTGGGGGGCGGACCGGCGCACCGGTCGGCGGACGGCTCCCCTCTCTCGGAGAAGCGGTCCGCGGGGCCGGACGATCCGGAGGCGTCGTGGTTCGACCCGGACACGAACCGGAGGGAGCCTTGGGACTGGGGGCGCTCGGGATCCGTCGAGATGAACTGCTTCCTCTGTCATCTTCCCGATCCGGACAACGAGGGGCGGGTCGCCGCGCTGGAGGCGGGCGCGTTCCGCTGGGCGACCACGCTCACCCTCCGCCGCACCGGCGCGGGGCGGGGCGGGAAGGACGGCTGGAGATGGAACCCCGAGGCCTTCGACGGAGAGGGACGCGTGAAGCGGGACCGCGTCCGCGTCGAGGACCCGACGAACGCCCACTGCGGGCAGTGCCACGGCCTGGTCCACGGAGACCCCGAGATGCCGGTCCTTCTCAAGGGATGCGCCCCGGAGTACTGGACCACGCTCACCACGGGCCAGATTCTTTCGCCTCAAAGAATATCGGAGTCGGGCATCAACCTGAGGGGGAAGGAGAACCTCACCCGCTCGTGGGACGTGCACGCGGAGAGAATGGTCTCCTGCGTCGACTGCCACCACTCGGTCAACAACCCGATCTACCGGCGGAGCGCGGACGCCCCGGGCCCCGATCATCTCATCTTCGACGCGCGCCGCATGTCGATGGGCGAGTACTTGAAGCGTCCGAGCCACCGGCTGGCGCGCGCGGGAGACGGCCCCGACGGGCGGGCGCGCGGCGGCCCCGGCCGCGCCCAGGAATGCGAGGGCTGTCATCTTGTGGAGAAGACCCACGAGTGGCTCCCTTACTGGAAGCGCCATGTCGATGTCCTCTCCTGCAACGCCTGTCACGCGCCGCGTCTCTACGCCCCGGCGCGCCGGACGATCGACTGGACCGTCCTGACGCCGGAGCGAAAGCCGAGGACCGTCTGCCGCGGAGGGGGATCCGCGGAGTCCGATCCGCTCGCCCTCGTGGAGGGCTACGAGCCGGTGCTCCTTCCGCGCGCGGAACACGGGGCGGGCGGGCGGCTCCATCCGCACAACCTCGTCTCCTCCTGGTTCTGGGTCGGCGGGGAACCGGCACGGCCGGTCGGGGCGGCGCTCCTCGCGGAGGCCTTCTTCGACCGGGACGGCTACCGTGAGGAGATCCTCGCCGCGCTCGACGAGGACGGCGACGGGCGTCTTGCCGAGACGGAGCTCGTCCTCGACACGCCGGACAAGACAAACGCGGTGCGCGGGCGGCTTCTCGCGGCCGGCGCCCTCGCCCCGCGCATCGCCGCGGAGGTGCGGCCCTACCCAATCGCGCACGGAGTGGCGGCCGGCGAGTGGGCGACGAAAGAGTGCCGCGCCTGCCACGGCCGAGACTCGCGTCTCTCCCGGGAGTTTCTCCTCGCCGAGACCCCGCCGGGGGGCGTCGCGCCCGCGGCCGTGAGCAGCGCCGGCGCCGCGCTCGCCGGCGAGATCGTGCGGGATCCCGCCGGCCGAATCTCGTTCGTCCCGAGCACGGGCGCAATGGGTCTCCACGTGCTCGGGCACGACGCCTCGCGGTCGGCGAACCTCGCCGGGATCTTCGGCGTGGGAGGCGTCGTTCTCGGCATCGCCGCGCACGGGGCCTTGAGGCTCCGCGCCTCCCGCCGCGCCGGAACCCGCCGCGGGCCGCCCGCCGGGCCGTGGGGGCGCGTCCGCATGTACGGCGCCTACGAGCGGCTCTGGCACTGGCTCCAGGCGCTCGCCGTTCTCGTCCTTCTCGTCACCGGGGTCGCGGTTCACCTTCCGGGACGTGTTCCGCTTCTCGACTTCGCGCTCTCGGTTCGTGTTCACAACATCATCGGGTTTCTCGTCGTGATCAACGCGGCCCTCGCCGCGTTCTATCACCTGGCGAGCGGCGAGATCCGGCAGTACATACCCGAGCGCGGTAACTTCTTCTCTCAGGCGATCGAGCTGGCCCGCTACTATCTCCGCGGCGTGTTCCGCAGCGAGCCCCATCCGTTCGCGAAGCGACCCGGCCGAAAGCTGAACGCGCTGCAGCAAGTCACGTACCTGGCGATCCTGAACGTCCTCCTCCCGCTTCAGACGGTCACAGGCGTCCTGATCTGGGGGGCCCATCGCTGGCCGGGCGTCGATTCGACTCTCGGAGGGCTCGCCCTTCTCGCCCCCCTTCACGCCGCCGGAGCCTGGCTCTTCGCGGCGTTTCTCGTCCTGCACGTCTACCTCAC
>JBDRFQ010000446.1:0-2806 GCA_043818685.1 Candidatus Eiseniibacteriota bacterium | reverse complement strand
CTCCCGGTTCATCTGCCGCCACACCTTCCGCACCCCGTAGACCGAGAAGTTCTCCTCCCACACCCGACGGACGTGACCCTTCAACTCCTGATCTCGCCGAGCACGAGCCGGAAGCCTCGTGGGATCCACCTGGCGCGCCTTGTGCTCGTAGTACGTGGACGGGGCGATCAGCAGCACCGCGCAGATCGGCTCGACCCCGTAAACGCCCCGGTGCGCGTCCACAAACGACACCATCACTTCGCTCGGCGGTCGAGCTCCGCCTGTGCGAAATACGCCGACGCCTTCCGAAGAATCTCATTCGCCCGCCGCAGCTCCCGGTTCTCCCGCTCCAGCTCCTGCAAGCGACGCCTCTCTTCGGTCGTCAGCCCCGGCCGCACCCCCTGGTCCCGCTCCGCCTGCCGCACCCAGCTCCGAAGGGTCTCGGCTGCACACCCGATCTTCTCGGCGATCGAACAGATGGCCCCCCACTGGGAGTCATGCTCCCCCAGGTGCTCCAAAACCATCCGAACCGCCCGCTCTCGCACCTCCGGTGAATACCTCCCTCGAGTTCCCATGACTCCATCCTCTCATGAAACGGAGCCTCCGGGAAACCCGGAGCGGTTCACTCGGCCCACAGACGAGAGAGGAGGACCCAGAGACCTCGATCGATCGGTCGCAACCGGGGCCTCTTGCCAGAGCGTTGCAGGACTTGAAGTTGATGCCGGAGGGCCAGGTTCTCGAGGACCAGCGCCTGACGGGACCGGAAGGCCGATGCTGCCGTTCTCAGAAGTAGTGATCTGATAGAAGTGAGGCTGAAGCACGATGCCGCCAGCGTCAGCCTGGGCAAAGCGGACGAGTTTTCAGGAGAGACACTTGGAAAACTCCTAGGAGTCCGTTTCGAAGGAGCGCGCAGCCCTCACTTAGCCCGAGAACCGACCGATCCGGCAGCCGAAACTGACCGGATTGCCGGCCGACGGAGTTTGTTGGAAGGACACCCCGATGTAGTCTGAGCCACACTCTCCCCGGCTTCCTTACCGGATGAGAACGAGCCGGCTTGTCGCGTTGCGGCCGGCTGCTTCAATGCGGGCGAAGTAGACTCCCGATGGGACCGCACCGCCCTGCTCGTCCTCGCCCCTCCAAACCGCTTCGAGCGTTCCCGCGGGACGGAATCCGTCGGAGACAACCGCGATCCTACGTCCCCGGGTGTCATATACGCAGAGGCGTGCAGGTCCCGCCTCTGAAAGGGTGCAGCGGATCAGGACCTCCGGGTTGAAGGGATTGGGAGCGATCTCCGGGGGGAGCAGTCGTGGGATCCTCTGTCCATTCTGCTGCACGCCCGTGCAGACCGTCTCGGTGGGGAGGACCAGGGTGTAGGCCTGAGACCCGTCGGGAACGAGCGCACCGGTCACTTCCACGGTCCATGTGCCTTCCTCGGGCGCGGCCACTTCGATCACCTCGACGTTGTCGATGTCGTTGACGCCGGTCGTGGCGGGAGAGGACGGATCGTCCGGATCGAGCACGTACGGCAGGTGCCACAAAGCCCCCGGCGTCTGGGCAAGAAGGTCCAGGTCGTTGACCAGCTGCTTCGCGGCCCCCGGTGTTCCCTTAATGTCATCCCACACCAGCGTGATCCGGATAGGGCCCGCACCCGGACCGATCGTCATGGAGTAGCTGTCCGTTTCGCCGTTTGTGACGCTGTCGACCCGGATCAGATGGTTTCCCGGATGGTTCGCGGTGACGCGGTCCACCGCCGCCTGAATGTCGAGGTGGCCGTGGCCGAAGACATAGTCGGGGCCCGGGTTGCCCAGGTCTTGGGCGGTAGCGAGGAGAAGGGCCTTGTAGGTGTGGGGCGCTACGGCGCTGTAGCCGAGTTGGTCGAACTGCTGCTTCAAGATACCCAGAGCGCCGGTGACGGCGGGGGTGGAGTACGAGGTGCCGCACCCCCCGTCGGAGTATTCGTTCGGCGGGTGCGGAACATAGACGCCGACCGCTCCCTTGCAGCCGGGCGCCACGATGTCCGGCTTCACCCGGCCGTCGTCGACAGGCCCCCGACCGCTGAAATCAGTTGTTGTCAAGTCCGGGACGTGCACGGCGCCCACGGCGATCGTGTTCTTCGCTGTGGCGCCGGGCCCGGAGACCGTGCCGTAGGGGAAGTGGGGGAGTGAATCTTCACACTCAAAACAATCGCCTTCGTTCCCCGAACCGAAGACCACACTGATCGGTGCACCCTGGGAGCCGCGCACGATCCGGTCGTACTGCTTGCTGTGGTCGTCGTACTCGCCGTAGTAGCTGCAGAGGGAGCCGCAGACGAACCAGCCCCAGGAGTTGCTCGAGGCCATGATCCCGTAGCTGGCGATGGCATCCGCGGTCGACAGTCTGAGATCGAGCGTACTCATCGGCCAATCGTAGGAGGCGATCTCGGCCGCGGTGGAGATGCCACGCCATTGATAGGGCGTCCCGCCACACGCCGCGCTCCGAGACCCGTCCCCTATCATGATTCCGGCCACGGCGGTCGCGTGGTCACTGGTCGACATGGGATCGACGAGGGTGACCCTCCCTTGAAGGTCATCATGGGTGGTCGCCGGCGAGCCGTTCTCCCACTGGCCGAAAACCGCGCCAGTTCCGTTCAGTCCGTAGGGAGGGGCCTGCACCGTGTCTGCGTGCACCGCGTCCCGAAGGTCATCGAGAAGCTCCCTCTTGGGAGGGGGCGCCTGCTCGATCCACTGGACAGGATCCTCTCGAAGGAGACGATCGATCTGTTCTTCGCGGATGTTCACTCCCAGTGTGCGTTCATCCGGTCTTGTTTCCGCTACGGCGCCGTAGCGGT
>JBDRFQ010000445.1:0-8537 GCA_043818685.1 Candidatus Eiseniibacteriota bacterium | reverse complement strand
CGAACGCCGCCCCCCATCGCGATCGCCGTGGCGTTCATCGCGAGCTGCGCGTCGCCGATCCCCGCCAGGCTCCAGTACGACTGTGGGGGCAGGTCCCGGATCATGATCCCCGCGTGGAGGAGGTCCGCCTGCGCGCAGGCGATGTTCCCGAGGAGGAGGTTGAAGTAGTGCGGCGCCCGGAGGAGGTCCTTCCTCTCGAGGTACTTGGCGAAGTTCACCATCCCCGCGTCGAACGCTTCGAGCTCGGGGAGGATGTTCTGCTTCTTCATCTCGGCGGCCAGGGCGACGATCATGTCCGGCTCGTTCATGCTCGCCATCTTGTTGAAGTTGAGCGAGCTCAGGGTGAGGCTCCCCATGTCCGGCTTGAGGGCGCCCTCGAGAGCGAGCGGCTCGGCCCGCCGCTCGAACTCCTTGATCGTGCGTCCGCTGAGCGAAACGCAGAGAACGAGGTCGGGGGCGAAGCTGCGGATCCCCTCGATGATCCTCCCGTACATCTCCGCGCTGCTCGTCGGCCTTCCGGTCAGATCCTCGCGGGCGTGGAGATGGACCATCGTGATCCCGATCTCCGTCGCGCGATGGACATCCTCCACGATCTCGGAGACCGTGACCGGCACGTGCGGCGTCATCTCCTTGGTCGGGATCATCCCGGTCGGCGTGAAGTTCACGATGAGGTCCGGCATGGCGTCACTCCGTTTTCGGTTCGCTGAACGTACGGACGATCCTGGCGGGGACCCCCGCCGCGAAGCAGTTGTCCGGCAGGTCGCGGTTCACGACCGTGTTCCCGGCGACGACCACGTTCCGGCCGATAATGACTCCCATGACGATCAGGGCGCCCGCCTTGACGCCGGTCCCCTCGCCGATCCGGACCGGCTTCTTCCCGCACGTGTGGGGGAGGGTGTCCACGAGGAACGTGTTGTTGTTGTACCAGTTGTGGGTCATGATGACGACCCCCGGCCCGATGCTCACCCCTTTCTCCAACACGATTCGCTCTGAGAGGTCGAGGAAGTTATTGCCGTTTAAAAGGACTTCATCGTGAATAACGAGATTGCGATAGTCCTTTCCGACCTCGTGGAGGGTGATCGGGGACTGGACGGCGACCTCCCGGCGCCCCACCTCGGCGCCGAACGCCCGGAGGATCTTCGCGTTCAGCTCCCGGCCATAGCGGAGAATACGGGGCGGCCCCGCGATCTTCCAGCGGAGAATGACGAGCTGGTGATAGAGCAGGCGAAGCGGGAGAAGCGCTCGTCGTCTCATCCGGTCCTGCCCCTCTCGGAAGGTGCCGGTTCTCTGTGTCGCACGCGGCCGGGATGTACGGCCGGCGGCACTTGATGATCCGACGCTCATTCTATCGCGATCGCGGCGGAAAGGGAACGCGGGGCCGGCCGCGAGGAGGGCCGCGCCGACCGGAAACATCGCGGGGAGCTCAGCTGGCGTCCCCAACGGGATTCGAACCCGTGTTGCCGCCGTGAAAGGGCGGTGTCCTAGACCTGGCTAGACGATGGGGACGCGGACCGGCCTTTCCTGGAACGGCGAGCTCGATCTCCTCCGAGCCGCGGGCTTGCCTTCCCTGAAGAGGCGACTCGCCGTCAAGATAGGGGAATCGACCGCGGGTGTCAACCGCCGCCCCCCTGGTTCCGTCCTTCCACGCCCCCCGCGCCTTCGGCCGAGCGCCTTTCCGGCCGCCCTCATCGCGCTCGTTGACATTCATCCTCCGGGTCCCGTATACTATGAGAGAATAGTTGCGAGATAGCCGATCGCGAGCTCCCCAACGAAAGACCCTGCGGTTCCGGCGGAACGCCTCTCGCGCGGTGCATCATGGTGGGCACTCCTCAGATTCTCATTTGCGGTGAAGGCGCCGGCAAGGTCCGCGTGTTCGTGGAGAAACGCTCCCGCATCCCGCTCCGGTTCACGCTCGTGGAAGAGCCGGAGAGGCTTCCCCTGGTCCTTCCTCGCCCGGCCCCGAGCCTCGTGGTCGTGCTGGGCGACCTGATCGAGGACTCGCTCTTCCAGAGCTGGAGGAGCCGGCGGCTGGCGGACCTGCCTCTCGTCCTCATCTGGAAGTCCGCGCACCGGGTCCCCGACGAAGACCTCCTCCGGGGGGTGACGATCGTGCCGGAGAAGGACCTCTCCTCGCTCCTCTATCTCATCGAGCTGGCCTGCTGGCGGAACGGATGGCTCGGCCGCACCGCGTCGGCCAAGGCGGCGGACGAACAGGAAGAAGCGCGAAACTTCGCCCGCCCGGTCATTGGCCGCTCGCGCGGGATCCGGGAGGTTCTCCGGAACGCCCGCAAGGTCCTCAACGTGAACTCCTCCGTCCTCATCGTCGGGGAGAGCGGGACGGGGAAGGAGCTCATTGCATCAATGGTTCATCATGAAAGCGTGCGGCTCAAGAAGCCGTTCGTCAAGGTGAACTGCGCGGCGATCCCCGAGACCCTTCTGGAGAGCGAGCTCTTCGGCATCGAGAAGAACATCGCGACGAACGTGGACAAGCGGATCGGTAAGTTCGAGCTCGCCGACGGCGGGACGATCTTCCTCGACGAGATCGGCGACATGAGCCTCCTCACGCAGTCGAAAGTCCTTCGGATCCTGCAGGAGAGGGAGTTCGAGAGGGTGGGGGGGACGCGTCCGATCCGCGTCCGCGTCCGCGTGATCGCGGCGACGAACAAGGACCTCGACCGGGAGATCCGCGAGAAGCGCTTCCGGGAGGATCTCTACTACCGGCTCAACGTGATCACGATCCGGATCCCGCCGCTCCGGGAGAGGGTCGAGGACATCGAGCCGCTCGTCGACTACTTCGTCGAGCACTACTGCCGGGTGAACGGCCTGTCGCACAAGAAGGTCTCCAAGGCCGCCCTCGAGCTCCTTCTCCGCTACCGGTGGCCCGGGAACGTTCGGGAGCTCGAGAACGCGATCGAGAGGGCCGTGGTCGTCGGGGACGGCGGCAGCGTTCGCCCCCGCGACCTGCCCGTCGCGATCCGGGAAGCGGCTCGATCCGAGGGGAGTGAGGGGAGCGAGGACTCCTCCACCTTCCGTCTCCGAACGGCCGAGTACGAGAGGAACCTGCTCGTCGACGCCCTTGAACAGACGGGCTGGGTGCAGGCGAGGGCCGCTCGCAGGCTCGGGATCAGCGAGCGGAGCATGTGGCATCTCTTCAAGAAGCACGGCCTCGATGCGGTGAGGAAGAGGGAGAGCGGGAGGCCTCGCGGCGACTGACCCCGGAGCCGCCGGACCCCGCAAGAAGGCCCCCGCGTGAAGCGTGAGATCCCCGACCTCGCAACCAGGGGGTAATCAACAGACAACTCGGGTCGGGCGTCGAGGCTCACGGCAGCCGCAGGGGCGCTGCTCTGTTGCCGATCAGCCTGCCGGATCTCTTTTCTCTTCTTGCTTGCGGTACGCCCCTCTGGGAGACGGCGCGAGCGGGGGAGGGCGCGCTCCGAGATTTCGGAAGACGGAAGGGACGGGAGGGGGACCACCCGGGCCCTCTGTCCCTACTATATTCAGAGAATCGAGTTTCGTCGACGTCCGGGCGGGGGAGAGAACGACCGCCCCCGCTCAGGCCCATGGAAATCACATGAGAGCATCCGTTCATTCGGCTCCCGTGAAAGAGGTTCGCCGGTCCGGAGGATTTCCTTTAACGCCGCCCCCGGATCCGGTACAGTAGTCGGCGACGCAGGGAATCTCCGATGGCCCAAACCGAAACCTCCTCGGACCTCACGGCTTTCATCGACGAACACGGTGAAGTCCTCGCCCGGTTTTTCGCTCTTCTTGTGGACGACCCGCTCGACGCGGAGGACCTCTTTCACGCGGAGGTCTTCCGCCTCTTCGCGAGGCATGGGGCCGTCGGCGTCTCCCGCCCGGCGGTGTTTCGTTCCGCGCTCGCGCGCTCCCGGCGGCATGCGCGCCTGCAAAGCCGGAGCCACTACCGCCCCGTCGAGATCGACGGGGAGGGGCGGGCCGAGGGCCGTGGGGTGGAGGCCCTGCGGCGCGCGTGGCGGCGCGTGCCGCTCCTCGAGCGGTCCGCGGTCGCCCTTCTCGTCGGCTTCGAGCAGACACCCCGCGAGGTCTCCTCGCTCCTCGGGAAGAGGAGCGAGGATCCGCTCGCGGCGGCCGAGCATGGCCTCCTTCTCTTCGAGAGAGAGAGGGCGATGCACGGCCGCCTCCCCGTCTTTCCTCGCGGCCGAGAAAGAGGGGATCTGCTGCGGAGCCTGCTCGAGGCACCCGGAGATTCCGCGCCCGAGCCGAACGGGCGCGCGGATCGCATCGAGAGGGAGACGGCATCGGCTCTCCGCGCGTACCGGCTTCTTCACCGCGCGATCCTCCGCCCCGCGGATTGGAGGAAGATGCGCAGGCGGGTGCTCCGTGATCTCCCCGTCTCCGGCGGGACGCTCCTCTTCGACTCCTTCGAGACCCCGTTCGGCTGGTTCAGCGCCGCCTCCCTCGAGGGGGTCGTAGTCGGCAGCGCGTTCGGCCGCCGGAGCGAGCAGGAATGGCTGCGCGCGGTCGGGCCGTCGGTCGCCCGTGGAGCCCGCTCCGACCCGCGCTCTCTCCGGGGGCCGCGCCGAGAGCTCGAGGAGTACTTCGCCGGCCGCGGGACGGAGTTCACGTTCCCCTGGCGGCTCGTCGGGGTGAGCGCCTTCCGGGCGGCCGTTCTCGACGCGTGCGCGCGGATCCCGTACGGCGCCGTGCGGAGCTACAAGCACCTCGCGAAGGCGGTCGGAAGGCCCGCGGCAACGCGGGCGGTCGGCGGCGCCCTCTCCCGGAACCCCCTCCCGGTCGTCGTTCCTTGTCACCGAGTGATCACGCGGACCGGCTTGCTCGGCGGCTTCTCCGCCGGGATCGCTCTCAAGGAGAGGCTTCTCTCCCTCGAGGGGATGGGCGATCTGTTCGCGCCCCGTCCGTGAAACTCCCGCGCGGGGGGAAACGTCCTTGCGCGGCGACGCGCTGCGGGATACCCTCAGGGACGACGGGGTGGGGGGGGAGGACCGCGCCTTCGATGCCGGCGTGCCGATCCGAGGATGAGACTTGGCGTTCAAGAACCTCTCCCTGACCGCGACCGTCTTCCTCACGGAGATCCGCTCCGCGGTTCGCGACCGGCACGTCGTCGTCTATTCGCTCGTTCTCCCGATCTTCCTCTATCCGGTGATGCTCCTTGTCTTCGCGCAGGCGATTCAATACCGGAAAGGCGCCCTCGAACGCCAGACCTCGCGCGTCGCTTGGGAAGGAGAGGAGGTGTTCCCCCGTCTCTTCGCCGAGATTCTGCAAGACGGGCGCTTCGAGACGGTTTCCGCGGAGAACGGGGAGCGGGCGGTGGCGGCGGGCGAGATCGACGCTCTGGTCCGAGTCCGCGCCCTCGAGGGGAATGGCCCCGGGATCGAGGCGTTCTTTGATTTCTCGAGCGATCGCTCGACCACGGCTCGGGACCGTCTCCGGGAGCGCTGGGAGGAGGTGCGCAGCGCCCTCCTCCGCGAACGGGCGGCCGGCTACGGGGCGACCGAGGAGCTCTTGAGAGTGCTCGCGGTGCGCGAGGAGAACGTCGCCTCCCCGGAAGCGATGGGCCGGTTCATTCTCTCTCTCCTCCTTCCGATGATCCTCGTGATCATGCTCTCGATGGGCGCGATGTATCCGGCGATCGATGTCCTCGTCGGAGAGAGGGAGAGGGGGACCCTCGAGAGCCTGCTCGCCGCCGGCGCTCCCCGGGCGAGCGTCGTCGCGGGGAAGTTCCTCTCCGTCCTCGCCGCCTCCCTCGCGGCCCTTCTCGTCAACCTCGCGAGCATGATCTTGACCTTGAGGCATCAAGCGAGTCTCTTCGGGGGCGAGGGAGAGCTTTCCATCGGCGTTCCGTGGAGCGCGATTCCCGTGATCCTCGGCGGGGGGCTCCTTCTCGGGGCGTTCTTCTCCGCTTCAATGATCCTCATCTCCTCCTCGGCCCGCACGTTCAAGGAGGGGCAGGGGTACCTCACGCCCTTCTACATCCTCTCCCTGGTCCCTGCCGTGGTGGGCGCCTCGCCGGGGATCGATTTCGGGCCCCTGACCGCGCTCATCCCCCTCACGAACGTGACCCTCCTTTTCCGCTCCGCTCTCGTCGGGCGCTTCCCGCCGGCCCCGATCGCGGTCACGCTCCTATCGCTTCTCACCTACCTGATTGCGGTTCTCTATCTGGCGGAGCGCGTTCTCGGACGCGAAGATCTCGTCAGGGGGCGGGGAACGGGGAGATCCGGGCGGCTGAGACTCGCCTTGCGCCCGTCGCGTGGAGGAATCGGCCGTTGGCCCAGATGATCGCGGCGGACCGCCTGACGAAGGTCTACCAGGACGCGAAGCGGGGGGACGTCGTCGCCGTCGATTCGATCTCCTTCGAATGCGTCGAAGGGGAAATCTTCGGGATCCTCGGGCCGAACGGGGCGGGAAAGACGACGACGCTCCGCATGCTCGCCACGATTCTCGCGCCGTCGTCCGGAACCGCACGCCTCAACGGCTACGACGTGGTTCGCGAGGCGGAGCAGGTACGCGGCTCGATCGGGTATCTCTCCGGCGAGACCGGCCTCTACGCGCGTCTCACCCCGCGCGAGATCCTGCGCTACTTCGGCCTCCTCAACCGGTACCCGAGGGAGAAGCTCGCCGACCGGATTGACGCTCTCGTCTCGCTCTTCGGGATGCACGAATTCGCCGACGTCCGCTGCGAGAAACTCTCGACCGGCATGCGTCAAAAGGTCTCCATCTCCCGGGCGGTCGTCCACGACCCTCCGATCCTCATTTTCGACGAGCCGACGGCGGGGCTCGACATTCTCGTCGCCGACGCTCTGCTCACCTACATCGAGCAGTGCCGCGGCCAGGGGAAGTGCGTTGTCTTCTCCACGCACGTGATGAGCGAGGCGGAGCGCCTCTGCGATCGCATCGCCATCATCCATCGGGGCAGGATCCTCGCGATCGGCTCCCTTGAGGAGCTTCGCGTCCGGTCCGGGCAGCGCTTCCTCGAAAAGATCTTCCTCTCTCTCGTACAGGGGGAGGGGGGAGGATGAGGCCGGGAGACGCGCTGCTCGTCTTCCGCAAGGAGATGGTCGACCTTCTCCGCGACCGCCGATCCATTCTCGCGATGGTCGTCTTCCCTGTCCTCATTCACCCGATCCTGATCTTCGGATCCGCGCGGCTCTCCGCGTACGGCGAAAACCGGCTCAGGGAAGAGATGGTGACGGTTGCGGTCGAGGGGGGCCTGCCCGACCTGCGCGAGCGGATCCTCTCGGCGCGCGGGGTGCGGCCGCTCCGCACGCGGGACCCGGCCGAGGCGGTCCGGTCCGGGCAGGCGGACGCGGGGATCGTCCTGCCGGAGGACCTCGCCGTCTCCCTTTTGGAGGAACCCGAGGCGGTTCTCTACTTCGACGGGTCCCGGAGCCTCTCCAGCGAGGCGAAGGACCGGGTTGGCCGCGTCGTGGAGGATTGGAGCAGGGAGGTTCGAGACGCACGGCTGGACAGCCTGGGCGCGGGCGGGCTCAAGCGGGTCCTGCCGGTCGAAGAAAAGAACCTCGCTTCGGAAGAGAGGATGACGGGCGGGAAGCTGGGGAAGCTCCTCCCGGTCCTCCTCGTCTTTCTCCTCCTGAACGGCGCGTCACTGGCCGCGGTCGATCTGTTCGCGGGGGAGAGGGAGCGCAAGACGATCGAGACGCTTCTCACCTCGCTTGTCGACCGCTCATCGATCGTCCTCGGCAAGTTCCTCGCCGTCGTCGTGTCGGCGCTCACCGCTACGATCCTCTTCCTCGGCTCGAGCTTTCTCTTCACGCGGATCGAGTGGGGCGAGGCTGGGGTGCGCGAGAGCTGGTCCGTCTCTCCCCTCTCCGCGGTTGTGGTCTTCGTGATCTCCCTTCCCCTCGCGTTTCTCCTCTCCGCCACCCTCGTTCTCATCTCGAGCCACGCCCGCACGTACCGCGAGGCACAAACGCTTCTCCTCCCCACGCTTCTTCTCGGTGTGGTCCCCGCGGCGGCGTCGGTTGCTCCGGGCGTCCGGCTGGAATCGATCGTAGCGGTCGTCCCGATCGCGAACGTCGCCGTGGCGGTGCGGGAGGCGCTTCTCGGCAACTACCCGGTCTTCCCTCTCGCCGCGGTCTTCCTCTCGAACTCGGTCGGGGCGTACCTCGTGCTCCGCTGGGCGCGCGCCTATCTGTCGAGCGAGCAGGCGATCTTCGGAGAGGTGCGGAGGGAACCGGGCCTCCCCGCCTCGGACCGGCCGAGGGCGAGGGAGGCGACGGTCTTCTTTGCGTTCGAGATGCTGGTGCTTTACTACCTCGGCTCCCTCGTCCAGTCGAGGGATCTGATCCCCGGCCTGCTTCTCACGCTGTGGGGCTTCCTGCTGATACCGACCTTGGTCTTCGCGCGGGGATTCGGGCTCGACCTCCGCCGGGACTTCTTCCTCCGGGCGCCAGAGGCCGGCCACCTTCTGGCGGGGATCCTCCTCGCCCCCGGTTCCCTTCTCGCGGCGAACCTCCTCTTTCAGGCGCAGAGCCGATTCCTTCCCGTGCCGCAGGAGATGATGGAGTCGTTCGAGAGGC
>JBDRFQ010000444.1:0-2290 GCA_043818685.1 Candidatus Eiseniibacteriota bacterium | reverse complement strand
GGCGTCGTCGTCGGCATGACGGACGAGTCCCCTCCGGTCGAGGCGAAGGAGGTGCTCGAGGTCCTCGACGAGGAGCCGGTCGTGGACCGCCCGATGCTGGAGCTGACCCGGTGGATCGCGGACTACTACCTCACCTCGTGGGGGGAGGCGCTTCATGCGGCGCTCCCCCTCGCGCTCGGGCGCCGGAGCCGGCGGAGCGCGGTGTGGGCCGGAGGGGGAGAGGGGGAGGCGCCGGAGGGGATCGACCTCCGCGTCGCCGAGGAGGTGAGGCGCCGGAAGACGGTCCCGGTGCGGGCCCTCGCCCGCCGCCTCGGGGAGAGTCCCGCGCGCGTCGAGGGCGCGCTCCGCAGGCTCGAGGCGGCCGGACATTTGAAGGTTCAAGCGGTCCTCGCCGAGCCGGGCGCGCGGAGCCGCACCGAGACCTGGGTGGAGGTTCTCCCCGAGGGGTGCAGGGACGAGGCGCTCGATTCGCTCAGGAAGAACGCGGTGCGCCAGCGGGAGTGCCTCCTCCTCCGCGAGAAACGGCGGCTCCGCCGTTCGGTCCTCTTCCGCTTCGGGAACGCGGCGGAGGCGCTCGAGAAGAAGGGCTTCGCGCGAAAGGTGGAGGAGGAGGTCGTCCGGATCGCGGACTACTCGATCCCTGAGCCCGTCGGCCCGGACCCTCCCCTCACCCCGGAGCAGAGGGAGGCGCTCCGTCCGGTCGAGGAGGCGGTCCGCGCGGGGCGCTTCGAGGCGCACCTTCTCTACGGGATCACGGGCTCCGGGAAAACGGAGGTGTATCTCCGCGCCTCGTCGGTCGCGAGAAGCCTCGGCCGCTCCGTTCTCGTTCTCGTTCCGGAGATCTCGCTCACCCCGCAGACCGTCGGGCGATTCCGCGCGCGCTTCGGCGGGGAGGTCGTCGTTCTCCACAGCGCCCTCTCGGCCGGCGAGAGGCACGACACCTGGAGGGAGATCCACCGGGGGCGCTTTCCGGTGGTGGTCGGGGTGCGCTCCGCGCTCTTCGCCCCGCTTCCGAAGCTCGGGCTCATCGTCGTCGACGAGGAGCACGACGCGAGCTACAAACAGGGAGAGGCGCCGCGCTACCACGGGAGGGACGGCGCGGTCGTGCGGGCGAGGCTCGAGGGGGTCCCCGTTCTCCTCGGGAGCGCGACGCCGAGCGTCGAGTCGTTCTGGAACGCGGAGATCGGCAAGTACCGGCTCTCCGTTCTCCCGTACCGGATCGAGAACCGGCCCCTTCCGGCGATCACCATCGTCGATCTCCACCTCGTGCCGCGGAAAGAAAGGCGCGGCGTTCTCTCCCCTCTGCTCGTGGAGAAGGTCGGCGCCGTGCTCGAGCGCGGCGACCAGGCGATGATCTTCCTGAACCGGAGGGGATACGCCTCCTTTCTCCGATGCCCGGACTGCGGCTACGTCCCCCGCTGCACCCACTGCGAGGTGTCGTTCACCTATCACAGCAGGGAGGCGGTTCTCCGCTGCCACTACTGCGGCACCGAGAGGATCGCCCCGGACGCCTGCCCGAGCTGTGCGGGGACGCGGATCGGCCATCGGGGCGTCGGGACGCAGAGGGTGGAGGAGGATCTCGCCGCGCTCTTCCCCTCCGCCCGCATCGCCCGGATGGACCTCGACACGACCCGCCGGAAGGACTCCGCGCGGGCGATCCTCGGGGATTTCGCCGCCGGGAAGGTGGACCTCCTCATCGGGACGCAGATGATCGCGAAGGGGCACCACTTTCCCGGCGTCTCCCTCGTCGGCGTCGTGAACGCCGACACGGCGCTCCACCTTCCCGACTTCCGCGCGGCCGAGAGGACCTTCCAGGTCCTCCTCCAGGTCGCCGGGCGCGCGGGGCGCGGGGAGCGCGAGGGCGAGGTCGTGATCCAGACCTTCCACCCGATGAACTACGTCCTCCGCGCCGCCGCCCTCCACGAGTACGAACCGTTCGCCCGGCGCGAGCTCGAAGACCGCCGCGTTCTCCACTACCCGCCCTACTCGCGCATCCTCGCCCTCACCTTTCGCGGGAAGAGGGGGAAGACCGTGCTGAGCGCCGCCGCCCGGTTCCGGGAGGGGCTCATCGGCGACAAACGGATCGCCCCCCTCGTCTGGGAGGTCCTCGGCCCCGCCCCGGCGCCGATCGCGAAGATCCGCGACCGGGTGCGCTGGAGGATCCTGATCAAGGGGCGCCCGGAGAGGTGGCGGACTCTCCGTGAGATCCTCGCCGAGCGGCTCGAGGAGGCGCGGAAAAGGCCGGGCCCCCGCGCCGAGATCATCGTCGACGTCGACGCGTACGACCTGC
>JBDRFQ010000443.1:0-3533 GCA_043818685.1 Candidatus Eiseniibacteriota bacterium | reverse complement strand
CGCGTCGTGCACGACCAACTGTCTCGCCCCGGTCGCGAAGGTGCTGAACGACAACTTCGGGATCCAAAAGGGACTCATGACGACCATACATGCCTATACGAACGATCAGCGCATCCTCGATCTGCCCCACAAGGATCTTCGCCGCGCGCGAGCGGCCGGTCTCTCGATGATCCCGACGACGACCGGCGCCGCGGCGGCCGTGTCGCTCGTCCTCCCCGAGCTCAAGGGAAAGCTCGACGGCATGGCGGTGCGCGTGCCGACGCCGGACGGATCGCTCGTCGATCTGGTCGTGCTTCTCTCGCGCGAGGTGACCGCGGCGGAGATCAATGACGCCCTCCGCCAGGCCGCGGGGAGGGCCCCCCTCCAGGGGTATCTCGTCTTCTGCGACGAGCCGATCGTGTCGGCCGACGTGATCGGGAATCCGGCGTCCTCCGTCGTCGACGGTCTCTCGACGGCCGTCCTCGGCGGGAACATGGCGAAGATTCTCTCCTGGTACGACAACGAGTACGGGTATGCGAGCCGCATGGTGGACATGAGCCTCAAGGTGGCGGGCGCGTTCTGAGCGAATCCGGAGGGTCGCCCATGAAGAAGAAGACGCTTCACGACCTGGACGTGCGCGGGAAGCGTGTGCTGATGCGAGTGGACTTCAATGTCCCCATGGGGAAGGACGGGACCGTCGCGAACGACGAGCGGATCCGGGCTTCCCTCCCGTCGATTCGGCACGTGCTCGACGGCGGGGGCTCGCTCGTTCTGATGAGCCACCTCGGCCGTCCGAAGGGGAAGGCCGATCCGGCCCTCTCGCTCGCGCCG
Organism: Candidatus Eiseniibacteriota bacterium; assembly: GCA_043818685.1. Taxonomy (GTDB): domain Bacteria; phylum Orphanbacterota; class Orphanbacteria; order Orphanbacterales; family Orphanbacteraceae; genus VGIW01. The sequence continues at coordinate 2,723 of JBDRFQ010000443.1, read as the reverse complement.
GTCGCGAAGCACCTCGGGAGCCTCCTTCCGGGCGTGACGGTGCGCTTCGCGGGCGAGTCGGTCGGGGGCGCGGCGGAGAAGGCCGCCTTCTCTCTCCGGCCCGGCGAGGTTCTGCTCCTCGAGAACCTCCGCTTCCACGCCGAGGAGGAGAAGAACGACGCGGGCTTCGCGGGGCGTCTCGCCGCGCTGGGCGATGTCTACGTGAACGACGCCTTCGGAACCGCACACCGCGCGCACGCCTCCACGGCGGGAGTGGCCGCGCACTTCCCGGTGAGGGCGGCCGGTCTCCTCATGGAGAAGGAGATCGACTACCTCTCGCGGCTTCTCGAAGCCCCCGAGCGGCCGTTCGTCGCGGTTCTCGGCGGGGCGAAGATCAGTGGGAAGATCGACGTCATCCGGAACCTCGCCGGGAAGGTCGACCGCCTTCTCGTCGGCGGCGGGATGTGCGGGACGTTCTTCGCGGCGGCGGGGCTCGAGATCGGGGATTCCCTGGTCGAGGAGGACCGCATCGGAACGGCGAAGGATCTGCTCGCCGGAGGCGGCGGCGGCAAGATCCTCCTCCCGAAAGACGCGCTCGTCGCGGACTCCCTCGACGAAGGGGCGAAGACGAGGGTCGTTCCCGTGACGGGCGTCGAGAAGGGGTGGCGGATCGTCGACATCGGTCCGGAGACGGCGAAGGCCTTCACGGGGGAGATCGCATCGGCCCGCACGGTCTTCTGGAACGGTCCGATGGGGATCTTCGAGACGAAGCCCTTCGCCGCGGGGACCGAAGCGCTCGCCCGCTCGCTCGCTGGCGCGACGGAGAGGGGCGCGGTGACCGTCGTCGGCGGCGGGGACACGGTCCGCGCCCTGCATGAGGCGGGCGTCGCCTCGCATGTGTCGCACGTGTCGACCGGCGGGGGCGCGTCCCTCGAGTTCGTCGAGGGGAAGGAGCTTCCGGGGATCGCCGCCCTTTCGGACCGATAGCGCGGGGTCGAAGGGTTCTCGATGAAGCCGGCTGAACAGCCGATCGAGAGAGGTTTCGCGTGAGAAGGAAGCTGATCGCCGGGAACTGGAAAATGAACCTGACGCGCGAGACGAGCGTCGATCTCGCCGCGGAAGTACGCCTGTTCGTGGAGGAGAAGGGGATCGACCACGAGGTTCTTCTCGCCCCTCCCTTCCCCTATCTCGAGGCGGTGCGCGGCGTGATCGAGGGGAGCCGGGTTCTCCTCGGCGCGCAGGACGTTTCCTTCCATCCTCCCGGCGCGTTCACCGGGGAGGTCTCCGCCGAGATGCTGCTCGATCTCGGGTGCGCGAGGACGATCGTGGGGCACTCGGAGAGAAGAGAGAGCGGGGAGACGGACGAGATCGTTCACGCGAAGGCGAGACGGGCGGCCGATCTCGGCCTCGGGATCATCCTCTGCGTGGGGGAGAGGGAGGAGGAACGGGCGCGCGGGGAGGAGAAGCGGATCGTGGAGAGGCAGCTTCGGAGCGCCCTCGCGGGTTTCGCCCCACCTGACGTCGAGGAGAGGGTGGTCGTGGCGTACGAGCCGGTCTGGGCGATCGGCACGGGGAAGACCGCCACGGCGGGCGACGCGGAGGAAATGCACCGGTTCGCGCGTGGCGTTCTCTCGGGGCTGTTCGGAGAGGGAGCGGCCCGCTCGGTCCGTGTGCTCTACGGAGGAAGCGTGAAGCCGTCGAACGCGGCGGAGCTTCTGCGAGAAGAGGATATCGACGGCGCGCTCGTCGGCGGCGCAAGCCTCGACGGCGCGTCCTTTGCGGCGATTCTTTCAGCCTGAAGGGTATTCAGTAAGGGAAGGACGGGGCATCGTCATGACGGCGTTTCTAACGGTCATTCACATCGTCAACTGCGTGCTGCTCGTCGTGGTTGTTCTCCTCCAGTCGAGCAAGGGAGGGGGGCTCGCGGGAGCGTTCGGTGGGGGCGCGGCCACCCAGGCGGTCTTCGGCGGCCGGGGGGCGGGGAGTTTCCTCTCCCGCCTGACGACGGGGCTCGCGGTCCTCTTCATGCTGACCTCGCTCACCCTGACGATTCTGAGCAGACAGCAGGTCACGCAGTCGGACAGCGCGCTCCGGAGGGCGCTGGAGCAGGAGGGGCGCGCGACGGCACCGGCGAGGGGGCTTCCCGAAGCCGGGCTCCCGGAGGCGGGCATTCCGGAGGAGGGGGCTCCTCAGCCTCAGGTAGAGGGCGCGCTCCCCGCCGCCGGCGGGGGCGAGCAGACGGCGCCTCCATCCGAGGGCGAGCCGGCTCCGCAGACGCCGTAGACCGGATCGTGCGGGGATCCCCGCGGCGGGCGCGCGACGCGCCACGCGGGAGGATTGACTTCTAGGAGACCACCGGCTAGCCTGATTCGGGCACCGATTCAGGTACCGGATACCTCGCGCCGAGGAATCTGGTGCCGGTTCCGTGTTTCTTCGTGCCGGGGTGGTGGAATTGGTAGACACGCTGTCTTGAGGGGGCAGTGGGCGATGCCTGTGCGGGTTCGAATCCCGCCCCCGGCACCACCGTTGGGTCGCCGCCGGAGAGGACATCCTACTGCGGCCCGCGATCGCGGGCTGCGAACCCGCCTTTCCTTCGTCGCTTCCTCAGCGTAGCTCAGGGGCTACGATTCCGGGAGGCCGCTCGTCCAGACCGGCCTCTCGCCTCGCTCCCCCGAGCCTCGCGGCGGAACCTCGCGCGATCCCCGGCCCGTTCTTCGATCTGCACATCAGGCCTCATGACGGAT
>JBDRFQ010000442.1:0-3114 GCA_043818685.1 Candidatus Eiseniibacteriota bacterium | reverse complement strand
CCTTCCTTTTCGGCCTCGGGTTCGCCCTCCAGTTTCTGAGGGCCCAGGCTCGCGGGCGTCGTGTCGTTCCCGTCTACATCAGAAGGATGTTCGTGCTCTTTCTGATCGGGCTCGGACACGCGGTCCTCGTCTGGAGGGGCGACGTCCTCATGGTCTACGCCGTGATGGGCTTCTTCTTGATTCCGTTCCGGAGCCGCTCGGCCAAGATCCTGCTCTCCTTCGCCGTGCTCGCTCTCGCCGCGGAGTTCTTCGTCGGGATAAGCGAGAACCCGTTTCTCACGCGCGACCTGGTTCCGCGCGTCGCGGATCCGGAGTTGGAGCAGGAGACGCTCCTTCAGGAGGCCCTCGCCCATCGTGAGATCTCGGATGCGTACCGGGAGCTAGTGGTGGCAACGAAGTTCGGCACCTACCGAGAAGCCATCGCCGCCCGGTTCGAGGTCTGGCGCCTCGGCCATCGGTACACGTTCAACTACATTTGGTTCTCGAGTTTCGCCATGTTTCTGGTGGGCATGTTTGCGGGGCGCAGCGGCCTCATGCGCTCGCCCCCGGCTCGATCGCACCTGATTCGATGGGTCATGTGGGTTTCACTCCCCGTATGGCTCGGATTGGGCGTCATCGTCACGTACGGACCGCAGGTGTTGGGCCCGCTCTATCACAAGATCCACTGGAAGTGGCTCTACCTGGCGTGGGAGCTTCATTCCCCGGCCGGTTCTCTCTTCTACATTTCCGCGATCCTGTCTTTGCTGGCTCTCCGGCCGGCCGTGATCGCGAAGCTCGCTCCGCTCGCCTCGGTGGGACGCATGGCGCTCACCAACTACCTCATGCAGTCCGTGGCCGGAACGCTGCTCTATTACGGATACGGGCTCGGCCTGCATCTCGACCTGGGGAAGACGGAGGGCCTGCTTCTCGCGCTGGCCGTGTTCGCCGCGCAGGTCGCCCTGAGCCACTGGTGGCTCGGGCATTTCCGGTTCGGTCCCTTCGAGTGGCTCTGGAGATCCCTGACCTACGGGAGATTGCAGCCCATGCGCCGGGTGAAATCGAGGGACACAATACCAATTTCCATCCCATAGCACCTTATAGAACGGTGCCTTGCGCCGTTCACCCACAGGTCGAAATAGGCATCGTGTCCCCCTAGCTCGCTCGCGGTCGAAATGGGTATTGTGTCCCCGCAACTCGAGGCTTCGCACAGCGGTCGGCCACGCAGAGACGCGGCCGATTCATGCCTTTCGCGAACGCGAGAGGGACTGGCGGATGAACTGATGAAGGCTCTCCATTGAATCCCGGGGGGAGGACAAGGCGAATGGGATCATCTGGCAGCTTCTCAATGCGAAGGGGAGATCGTCCACATGGACGCCGCTGGCGAACGTGAAGATGTCTCCTCCCTTCTTCCGCTCGGAGTTGATTTCGTTGAGGAAGCTCCTCCATTCGAAGCCCACCCAACCGGAGTCGAAGTACTCGGCCTTCGTGCCGACGACGACCTGACAACTGGCCATTTCGAGCGCCCGGTAAATAGCCGTGGCGTAGTCGCTCTCACCGAGCCGGGGGAGGCTCTCGGCGCTGCAAAACACCTTGTAGCGATGCGAGCTCAGGTAGGCGAACAGGAGCTTCGCGACCTCGGCATCCGGCGAGCGGTAGCTGATGAAGACCTGACAAGCCCCGGGGTCCGTCGTCATTCTCCGCTCGTTCTCGGAAATCCTCGCCTTCTCGTTTGCGCGCTCCGCCTCGGCCCAATGAAAGTAGCGGTCGATCATGGCCCTCGTAATGGGACAGAGGTCGAACTTCCACTTGGCGCGGTTCCATTTCTCCCTGTCTTCTTCGCTTCGGTGGGGGGGGTTCAGATTGCCGAGGTACCGCTTGACCCGGTCGCGCAACCTGGCGGGACTTGCCTTCTTTCCGTTGAAGAACAGGATGTCCGGAAGGAACGTATGGGATCGGAGGCGGCCGCGCATCTCGCTCACCTTGAAGAGGCCGACCACGCGGTTGAGGATGACGCCCCTCGTGTGCTCCCCGTCGAAAAACGTCACGTTCCCCTTAAGGTTGATCAGGGCGATTCGGTCCGCCTCAATGGCGCTGTCCTCCGGAGTGATGTTGAGGAAATACCCCCCCGACGTGTGAGCGTGAGACCGGGTCCGAACGCGGATCCGATCCGGACCGGGCACCCACTTCATGGGGATTGACAGGGTCTTGCACCGATCGAGTGGAAAGTCGGGCCATTGCTTCGCCCACGCCTTGAGAGCCTTGCTCTGGTACCCCACGGGCGCGTTCTCCCGACCGGGGTCGAAGGTGTAGATCAGCTTCTCGTCCTTGCTGAGAGTCAGGAGTTCTTCGCCGAACTCCCGGAGGAGAATCCTCTCGGGATCCATCATCTCCTGGACGTTGTCCGATGCTCCATTTGCGATGTTCCAGCCGATGGGGAAGAGATCTCGATAGAAAAGGCAGAAGTAGTCCTCGCCTTTCCCGCCCCGGGCCGGGGTCAGGTGGACGATGGGCAGGACCCCTCCGTTCCCATAGCGCAGCGGACGGTCTTGGCAGTCGAAGCGATACGACAAGACCCGCTCCTCTCGCTCGAACCAGGCCAGCTGGTCGCACTGGCGTCTTAGCGCCGCTTCGCCGGTCCCCTGCACCGACTCGAAGAACTGCCTCTTGCCCGCACCGTCGCAGATGGCGTAAAGGTCGTCGCCGATCTCGATATCGATGAGACGGCCGCAACCTTCCTTGGTCAGCGTGAAGGACGGAAGGCAAACCTGCAGAAATCCCCCGGGGATCTCATCCAACCTGAAGATGTCCGGCTTGTTGTCGAAGCTGGGTTTCATTCGGTTCTTCTCCGACACCCCGTCCACCAGCTTACAGAATCACCTCTTCCGTGAAAAGGCCGGTGTTCAAGAGGCCAAGGGGTCGGTCGGACGGGGAGGCCGTGGCAGGATCGCGGCCGATGGCCCACGTCCCTTCCCGCCGGCGTCCCGCGCGCCGGTCGTCGGCGCATCCCGGCCTCGCCCGCTTCGCGGCGACACACGCAGGCGCGAGAGGAAGAGGGAGACGCTTCCCCCGCGATCGCTCGACGGGGATCAGGGGTGGGGGGCGAGGGCTTCTCCCGCGCTCGATCGACCGGGCCGG
>JBDRFQ010000441.1:0-2838 GCA_043818685.1 Candidatus Eiseniibacteriota bacterium | reverse complement strand
CCCCCTCGCCGGCGAAGAGGCCGGCGTACTCGTCGAACTCCGACGCATGGATCTTCGACTGATAGGAGGCGCCGAGCGCGAGGCGGGGGAGGGGCCTCCCCATCCAGCCGACTCCGAAGCCGAACCCCGTGGAAGACGCGTAGCCGTTGTTCGTGATCTTGTCCGGGTGCAGGCTGTAGGGTTGCGGCTCCGTGGCGGTGAAGTTCTCGAGCCCGGTCGCTTTGAATCGTTGATACGCAAAGTTCATCCCGATTCCGAGCGCGTTCCGCTCGCCGAGCCGGACGGCGATCGCCGGAACGACGAAGAGCTGCGCGAGATCGACGCCGGCCTTCGTCGTTCCCAAGAGGCCGATCGGTGTCGTGTACGAGGTGTTCATTCCGCCGCGCCCGTAGACGGCGATCCCGGCCGAGAGCAGCCCTCCGAGGTCCTTGCAGAAGCCGAGCTCGGGCACGAAGAAGTTCTGCTCGTCGTTCGCGTCGTACACCGCGTTGAGCGGAGCGTTCATGTTCCCCGCGATCTCGCTCTCGCGCTCGGGCCGGAAGAGCTCGAGACCGACGTCCACGCGGTTCCCGATGAAACCGAGAGCGGCCGGGTTGCTCCCCGCCGAGAGGGCGTCCTGGGGCGCCGCGATCCCCGCGCCCCCCATCCCCGTCGCCTTCATGCCGACCCCGTGGCTGAAGTAGCCGTTTGTCGCCTGCCCGAGCGTCGGAACGAGCGCGCAGGCGGACCCCACCAAGAGCGATACGATTGTCGACCTCACCGTGCCGCGTCCCTCCACGTTCCGTCCGGGAGTTCCCGGCCTGGAGCCGGGTCCCCCGACGGTCCTGTCCGGCGTTCCCGCCGGACGGTTTCTCCTGCCGGATCGATTCGGCGGCCGTTCGATCCGGGCGTCTCTCTCCCTCCGCGCCTATCCGCATCCGCCGCCGAGCTTCTTGCGGACCTGCAGCTCCACCTTCGGCGTGAACTCGATCGCGTGGTCGGCGAACGCGTCCGGGTCGGCGCTCGGCTGCGCGGCGCCCAGGGCGTTCTCGAACCGGTGATCGAACGTCTCCGAACCCACGGCCCGGCCGCTCGTCCCGTCCTCCGGGCAGCGGTCATCGTGCCCCGGATGCCCGTAAACGTCGAGCCAGTTGTTGATCCCCCCCTCGAGGATGTAGACGTTCAGGGCGCCCCCCGCGACGAGGAGCTTCCACGCCTCGGTCGCCCGCTCCTCGCCGTTCGAAACGAGAACGGTCACCGTGTTCGCGGGAGCGAAGAGCAGCCCGAGGCCCGGCAGGCCCTCGCGGATCTCGTCGAGCATCACCCGCTTCGAATCGAGAAGGTGGAAGAGGTTGAAGTCTCTCTCGTCGCGCAGGTCCCAAACGAGCAGGCGGACCTGGTCGTTCCGGGCGAGATCGACGAGCTCCGCCGGGTGGATCTGTACCCGCCGGTCGTCGAGGAGTTTCTGTTTCCCGGGGGCGATCCGCTCCCATCGCTCGGCGCTCGTCGGCTGTCCGATGCCGAGGACGAGGAGTGCGAGGCCCACGAGCGCCGCGGCGCCGGCGAGCCTTCGCGGAAACGGCCGGCGACGGGCGCGCGCCGCCTCCTCGCGTTCCCCGAAGATCCGCTCGAGCTTCTCCGCTCCCCAGAACATGAAGAGGGCCATGAGGACCACGAGGAGGACCACCCAGCCCGCGGGGAGGCCGAGCCACTCGGGCAGGGTGAAGCGCCCCATCGGCGTGGAGTGGAAGAACCCCTCGTACAGGCCGACCGTCTCCCCGAAGAGGACGACACCGGCGCCGACGCCGAAGAAGAAGAAGAGCGCGTCGATCTTCAGGTTCGCGAGGGCCACGATCGACGTGCCCGGACAGTAGCCCCCGAGGATGAAGCCGATCCCCATGAGAAGCCCCCCCACGATTCCGGGAAGGAGGTAGGTCGGGTTCACCCAGACGCGGTTCATGTCGAGCCAGCCCACGCCGGAGGCGAAGAAGAGAAGCACCATCGCGGTCACGATGGCGCCGAACATCACCTTGAGGACGGTCATGTTCTTGAGATAGAACTGGGCGGCGAGCCGCCGCGAGTCGGCGAATCCCGCCATCTCGAGAACCGCTCCGAACGCGAACCCGATGGACAGGTAAACGAGGTACGCGATTGTCTTTCCGAAAAGGTCGACGAGAGCGAAAGGTGCCATCTCAGATACTCCCGTTCCGCGCGCGCGCGGCGCGGCCTGTCATGTCCAAAGCCTCCGGACGAACCAGGCGAGCGCGTACCCGCCGCCGAAGACGGCGAACATGAAGGCCCAGCTTCCGACGGAGAGAACGGCGCCGCCCGAGAGAGCCTGCCCCGACGTGCAACCGCGGGCGAGGCGCGCGCCGTAGCCCATGGCGAGGCCGCCGAGGAAGGCGAAGAACCACCTCGAGCCGGTCGAGATGCGGGGCCCCTTCTGCGTCTCGGGCCTGATCCTGCCGTGGACGAGCCCCGACACGAACCCCCCGAGAAGCGCTCCGAGCGTGACCAGGACGATCCAGTTGTCGAGCGGGTTCGTCGTCCCTCCCGCCATGTTCAAGAGATAGGGGGTGCGGTCCACGTGCTCGGGGGCGATCCGGTCCTCCACGGAGACGAGAATCCGCGCGATCCCGCCCGACGCGCCGAGCCCGTTCCCGGTCGTGAAGAACGCGAGAAAGAGGACGAGACCGAGGAGGAGTCCCGCCGCATAAGGGTTCAAGTACTCCCGCGGTCTTGCTCGAGCATTCATCGAGAATCCTCCGTGCTGACCGTGAGCCCCTCCGCTTCTTCCCAGCCGACGATCATCGCGCGGATGTGCGCGGCCGGGCTGGGGCCGGTCGTGGGAGGCCGAGG
>JBDRFQ010000440.1:0-7228 GCA_043818685.1 Candidatus Eiseniibacteriota bacterium | reverse complement strand
AGATCGGCGAGGTGGAAGTAGTAGTCTCCCTGATCGACGACCCTTTGGAAGATCCACTTGAAGAGCCCCGGCTCGTGGGGGCAGAAGAGATCGGAGTTCAGCGCGTCCATCGTGCGCCGCACGAAGTGGTTGTACTGGTAGTAGTGGTAGGAGCTGTAGGATCGCTCGGCCCGCATCTTCCGGATCTCCTCGACGCGGAGCCCGAAGATGAAGATGTTCTCCTTGCCCACCTCCTCGAGGATCTCGATGTTCGCCCCGTCGAGCGTCCCGATCGTGAGGGCGCCGTTCATCGCGAACTTCATGTTTCCGGTCCCCGACGCCTCCATCCCCGCCGTCGAGATCTGCTCGCTCAGGTCCGCCGCGGGGATGATCTTCTCCGCGAGCGAGACGCGGTAGTCGGGGACGAAGACGACGCGAAGGCGGTCCCGCGTCCGGGGGTCGCTGTTCACGACCCGGCCCACGTTGTGGATCAGCTTGATGATCTGCTTCGCCGCCCAGTACCCCGGCGCGGCCTTCCCCGCGAAGACGTAGGTGCGCGGCACCGAGATCTCCGCGCCGTCCTCGGTCGCCGCGAGGTACTGGTGGATGATGTGCATGACGTTGAGGAGCTGGCGCTTGTACTCGTGGATCCGCTTCACCTGAACGTCGAAGAGCGAGCGCGGATCGACGGCCTCCTGCGTCGTCTCGAGGATGACCTTCGCGAGCCGCTCCTTGTTCTCGCGCTTGACCTCGGCGAACGCTTCCTGGAAGGAGGCGTCGCGCGCGTGCTCGTCGAGATCGCGGAGGCGGTCGAGATCGATCACCCAGCCGTCCCCGATCGTTTCGGTGACGAGCCTCGCGAGCCCGGGATTCGCCTTGAGAAGCCACCGGCGCTGCGTCACGCCGTTGGTCTTGTTGTTGAACCGTTCGGGCCAGAGCCGGTGGAAATCCGAGGCGAGCGACGACCGGATCAGGTCGGTGTGGAGCTTCGCCACGCCGTTCACCGAGTGGCTCCCGATCATGGCGAGGTGCGACATCCGGACCTGAGGGGCGCCGCCGTCCTCGAAGAGAGACATGCGGGCGAGCCGGTCCCGGTCTTCCGGCCAGATCTGCTCCACTTTCCGCAGGAACCGCCGGTTGACCTCCTCGACGATCTGGAGATGCCGGGGAACGACGCGCCGGAGGAGATCGACCGGCCACTTCTCGAGCGCCTCGGGGAGGAGCGTGTGGTTCGTATAGGCGAAGGTCGCGCGGCTGATCGGCCAGGCACGCTCCCAGGGGAGGGCCTTTTCGTCGACGAGGATGCGCATGAGCTCGGCGATGGCGAGCGCGGGATGCGTGTCGTTCAACTGGATCGCCACGCGCGAAGGGAAGTCGTCGAAGGTGGGCCGGCGCGCCTGGTACTTCTGCATGATGTCCCAGAGCGCGCATGCGACGAAGAAGTACTCTTGTAGGAGGCGCAGCTCCTTGCCGGCCTGCACGAGGTCGGAAGGATAGAGCACCTTCGAGATCGTCTCGGAGGCGACCTTCTGCTCGACCGCGAGAAGGTAGTCCCCGCCGTTGAAGATCCCCACGTCGAACTCGTGCGAGGAGCGGGCGGAGTAGAGACGGAGCGTGTTCACGGTCCGGCCGCCGTAGCCGACGATCGGCATGTCGCAGGGGAACCCGACCAGGATGCGCCAGTCGCTCCAGACCGGCTGCTTTCGCCCCGACGAGTCGGGGATCGTTTCCATTCGGCCGTACACCGGGACGATGCACGCCTCGTCCGGGCGCTCGATGAGCCACGGCGTCCCGTACGAGCGCCAGTGGTCCGGCCTCTCCCTCTGATGGCCGTCCGAGATCTGCTGGCGGAAGAGGCCGTACTCGTAGTTGATGCCGTAGCCGAAGCCCGGCATGCCGAGCGTCGCCATCGAATCGAGCAGACAGGCCGCCAGGCGCCCGAGGCCGCCGTTTCCGAGCGCCGCGTCGGTCTCGGCCTCCCGCACCTCTTCGATGTCGATTCCCATGCTCGCGAGCGCTTCACGGCAGATGTCGTAAAGGCCGAGGTTCGTGAGGTTGTTCCCGAGCGACCGCCCGATCAGATACTCCATGGAAAGGTAGTAGACCCGCTTGGCGTCCGCCTCCCGGTAGCGCCTTTCCGTCTCGAACAGAAGGTCGACGAGGCGGTCTCTCACGGCGAGGGCGACGGCGTTGAAGATCTCCCGCCCGGCGAGGCTCTTCCACTCGCGACCGAGCGAGTAGCGGACGTGCCTACGGATCGATTCCTGGAACTCCCTGGCGGAGTCGGAGAGAGGGTTGTTGGGCAGAGCTTCCATCGGGCCCGCGACCTCCTCTTGCGCGCGAATCACGCTCCGTGTTTCGGCCCGGGTTCCGGAGCGGAAGCCGGGCCTCGGGTCGGAAGCCCCTCGCGAAGCGCAGGCTCATCCCTTCGTTCTTCTTTTCGGGCGGGCGCGGAAAAGAGTTGAATCGCCTCCGGTTCCGGGGCACTGACCTGGATGATGCGCGCGTTTTCGTCGCGAGGACGCGCTCCTCGGCCGCAGCAGGAAACGCTTGCGTCATCCAGGCTAGAGGGGCACCCCCTGGGGGGTGCCCCGAGCGTTCGGTGCTCTCCGTTGGTGCCCGACAAGGTGTGTTTCGTCTCCAGGCCGCCCGCCTCGGCCGCGGCTAGCCGGCCCGCTGGGCGAGCTCGCGATCGACCATGAAGACGCCCTGCACCATGTTCCCGATCATTTTCAGCTTCTGGACGACGCCGTCCGCGGAAGCCTCCTCCTCCACCTGCTCGGTGACGAACCACTGGAGGAACGTGTGCGCCGGGTGGTCCCCTTCCTTCGCCGCGAGGTCGACCAGCTTGTGGATTCCGGTGGTGACCTTCTGCTCGTGCGCGTAGACCGCCTGGAACGCGTCGAGGGGCGACTTCCATGCGGAAGGTGGAGCCTCGATGGCCTCGAGCACCGGCTTCCCCCCGCGGTCGAGAATGAAGCCGAAGAACTTCATCCCGTGCGCGGTCTCTTCGGCGGCTTGGGCGTGCATCCAATGGGCGAAGCCCTTCAGGTTCTGGCCTTCGAAAAAGGCCGCCATCGAAAGGTAAAGATACGAAGAACGAAACTCGTCGTTCATCTGCTTGTTGAGCGCCTTCTCCATCGGTTTCTTCAGCATCGGTTTCTCCTCTGCGCCCCGTGGGGCGGTCGCCTGGATTCGGGCGGGGGTCTGAGAACCCGGTCGTCCCCCGGACCCCGCGGCCCGATTCTCACACATTTCGTCTTGCGGTGTCCGTCTTCCGTTCATCTCTTCCGGCGGGCGTCTACGGTTGCCTATCGCGGCATCTCCTCCGACAGCCCCGCCAGAAACGGGTTCGACCGTCTCTCTCGGCCGATCGTGGTGTCGGGACCGTGTCCGGAATGTACGATCGTTTCGTCCGGCAGCGTGAGCAGCCTGTCGCGTATCGAGCGAAGCAGGGTCTCGCACGAGCCGCCCGGGAGATCGGTCCTCCCGATCGATCCCTGGAAGAGCGTGTCCCCGGCGAAGACGCGGCCCTCCAGGGCGAGGCTGACGCCCCCCGGCGTGTGGCCCGGCGTGTGGAGGACCTCGAGCCGGAGGCCCGCGAGGTCGAGCGTCTCCCTGTCGCGGAGCGGCCGATCCACGGCGGGGACGCTCGGCTCGCTCACCCCGAGGAGCCGGGCGTGCTCGGGCGCCGTCCGGAGAATCGGTTCGTCCGCGGGGTGGAGGAGGAGGGGGATTCCGTACCTTTCCTTTAGATCGTGAATCCCGCCGATGTGATCGAGGTGGGCGTGCGTGTTCACGATCGCGACCGGCTTCCAGCCGTCCGAGTCGATTCGCGTCGCGATCCGATCCGGTTCGTCCCCCGGGTCGACGAGAACGCGCTCCGGAAGGCCGCGCGCGCCGAGGAGAAAACAGTTCACCTGAAAGGGACCGACCACGATTCGCACGACCTCGATCCCGTCCTCGAAGGGCTTGTCCGTTTCGCTCGCCATTCTTCTCTCTCGTGCCGGCCTGACGACACCCGCCGTTCCTAGGGGGGGAGCGTCCGGACGGCGCCGCCGTACCGTCTCCCCCCCTCCGACCGGGGTCCTTTCGGGTGGGAGGCTCTTCTCAGATTGAAAATAAGGCACGCCGGGGACTCCGTCAAGGCGCGGAGGGCGGCTCTAAGCGCTTTCGGATCAAGACGATGAGGTGGTCGTGCCCCGGGGGCCGGGGAAGGCGGGGAAAAAGCCCGGACCGCGGGGCCCGGGCATGGGGGCAGTAAGCAGCGGGGGCTCGGTCCGCGCTACACCTCGAGAATCTTCGGGGCGTGGGTGAGGTTCCGGTTCCCCTGAGCCGTGACGAGAACCAGGTCCTCGAGACGGATTCCGCCGTGCCCCTTGTAGTAGAGCCCCGGCTCGACCGTCACCACATTACCCGCCTGCAGGGTGAGCTTCACCTTCGACACGCGGGGAGGCTCGTGGATCTCGAGGCCGAGCCCGTGGCCGGTCCCGTGAATGAAGCCCTGAAGCCTCCCGTTCCGAACGCCGGTCTCGAATCCTTCGGATTTGAAATATTCAACGATAGCCTCGTGGACCTTGTCGGCGCGGACGCCGGGCCGGATCATCGAGAAGGCGATTCTCTGCCCCTCCCGCACCGTGCGGAACATCTTCTTCACCGTCTCCGACGCCTTCCCCTTGACGACGGTTCGGGTGATATCCGCGAAGTAGTAGCTCGTCTGGGAACGCGGAAAGACGTCGATCACGATCGGGCTGTTTGCCTTGAGCGGTCCGCTCCCGGTGTTGTGTGGGTCGATCGCCTGGTCCCCGCAGGCGACGATCGTGGAGGCCCCGATGCAGTCCTCCTCCATGAGCTGGAGGTGGATCCGCTTCCGCACCATCTCGGCGGTGAGGGGCCGGCCTCCCACGTAGAGCGTCCCGCGGCGGACCGACGCGGAGGAGATCCACTGGATCGCCGTCTCCAGCGCCTTCTCGGTCTTGCGCTGCACCTCGGTGATCATCCGGACCTCTTGCGGGGTCTTCCTCTGGCGTTCCGGGACGAACGGGTCCGGCTTCACGCGGACCTTGAAGCCGAGCTCCCGGAGCTCCTCGGCCGGCCCGACGGGAAACTGAGAGGGAACCTCGACCAGGCGGATCTTCTTCCACTTCAGGAGCGCCGCCGCGGCCGAGGTCATGTCCGGCTTTCCCGCCATCTCGTTCAGGCGCGAGAAGGGAACCACTTCGTCGGCGGTCGATTCAGAGGCGGCCCTTCCGACCTCGAAGTCGGTGACGGCGACGATGGTCTTGGTTCCGGACTTCAGATAGATGAAGGGGTCCCCGCTCGTGAAGCGGGTGAGGTAGAGGAGGTCGGCGCTCGTCATGCTGTCGGCTATGTGGAGGGTCGCGGGCTTCTTCCTTGTTTTCGTCTTCATCTCTGTTTCCTTGCTTTCGCGTTTTGGGGCTTCGGGTGCTCCCCGGTCGGCATCGGATGCCTGTCGCCGCCCGCCGTGGTTGCGTTCGCGGACGGCGGATCATCCCGCATCGGAATCCAAGGCTTCAAAGAATACCATGACCCGCCGGAAGGGGCAAGGAAACCGGGCAATCGGTCGTGGTACGATCCTCCGCATCTACGCGTTTCTGGTTCTCCTGGTTTCCATCGCGCCGGGGCTCCTCTTTCTCGTCCTGGTCCTGCGCATGGACCGTCGAGAACCGGAACCCCTCGGTCTCGTTCTTCGCGTGCTCGCCCTGGGGGCTCTGGCCTCTCTCCCCGCTCTCCTCGTCGAGTTTGCCCTGTCTCCCTTGCCGATCTTCCATCTCCAGGGACTCCGGGGTGCAGCCCTGGTGTCGTTTCTACAGGTCGCGCCCGTGGAAGAAGCGGCGAAGCTGGCCGTGGTTCTTCTCCTCATCTGGAGGAACCGCAACTTCAACGAGGAGAACGACGGGATCGTGTATGTCGGGGCGAGCGCGCTCGGTTTCGGGCTCCTGGAAAACGTCGTTTGCGTGGCCCGCCAGGGGCTCGGCGTCGGTCTTCTTCGAGCGTTCAGCGCGATTCCGGTCCATGTCTTCACCGGGATCGTGCTCGGCTACTCCGTCGGGCTCGCGCGGTTCGCTCCCTCGGATGCCGGACGCCGGCGCCTCCTCGTTCGCGGCTTCCTGACCGCCTGGCTGCTTCACGGGACCTACGACACGCTCGTTCTCTCGGGGAGCGTCGCGGCGCTTCTCGCCCTGCCCCTCGTCGTCGTGATCGTCGTGATCGGGATCGCCGTCTTGCGGAGGGGGAGAGAGCTGTCCGTCTTTCGCTGGAGTCCCCTTGCGGGGTCGGGGGAATCGTCCGAGGACGCGGCGGAACCGGCGCGCGCTCCTCTCTGGATGGCGGTCGTCGCCCGCGCTCTTCTCATTGCCTGCCTGCTCTTCTGGGGGCTCCTGTTTCTCGGTCTCTCGGCCTCGGAAGAGGAGTGGAGGAGGGGGGAGGCGGTCCTCGGCGGGATGTTCCTCACCTTTATCCCTGTTTTCGCCGGCCTCCTTCTCGAGATCTCGTACAGGAGGAGAAGGAAACGCGCCGCGTCCGGCGCGCGTGGCGTGTTTGAGCAAGCGAGCCCTGCCCCCCCCCGGCTCCGGAGCTTCATGGAAAGAGCGGTCTTCATTGGACAATCCAGGCTAATCCTGCGAGGCGTGCTACGAAGATCATTGTTCGGACATCAATGTCCGGCCGATCCGATCATAGGCCGTTCGATCATTCCCACAAGATGCGGGCGCCTCGAAACGCCCTACGCGAAGCGCCGGACGAGCTCGGGGAGGTTCTCGAGCAGAAGATCGGGAGCGCAGGCCTCGATTTCTTCGCGCGTCGCGAACCCCCCGAGGAGCGCGACGGTGTAGACGCTGGCAGCCCGCCCGGTCTCGATGTCCACCGGATGATCGCCGACCAGAATCCCGTCCCTCGGAGCGCGGCAGAGCTCCGCGAGCGCCGCGCGGACCATCAGGGGCGAGGGCTTCTTCTCCTTCACGGAGTCTCCGCCGAACACCACCCGGAAATGCGGCCCGATCCCGAGCCCCTCGAGCATCCGTCGCACGAAGCGCTCCGGCTTGTTCGAGACGACGCCGAGATCCCTCCCCGCGAAGTGCTCCAGGCATTCCCGAGCGCCCGGCATGAGGCGCGACCGGTCGAGACAGTGCGCATCGTAGTGCTCGCGGAACAGCCCGAGCCCCTTCTCGATCAGCCCCGCCTTTTTTTCTCCGACCGATTGAAGGATGAGGTGCTGCACGCCTCGCCC
>JBDRFQ010000439.1:0-4137 GCA_043818685.1 Candidatus Eiseniibacteriota bacterium | reverse complement strand
GCCGAGCGGTGCAAGCGAGAAAGCGCGCCGCGCTTTCGCAGCGGGTCCTGAGGGAGACCCCGGTCCGCCGAGCCCGAGACGCGTCGGGGGTGAGGAGATGATGGGCGGTGCGTGGGTGATGCACGTCGACTTCGACGCGTTCTTCGCGTCGGTCGAGCAGGCGAGGAACCCGTCGCTTCGCGGGCGCCCGGTCGTCGTGGGGAACGGCGTCATTGCGAGCTGCTCGTACGAAGCGCGCCGGCGCGGCCTGTACAACGGCATGCCCCTCTCGCGCGCGAGCCGTCTCTGCCCCTCGGCCGTGATTCTCGCCGGCGCGTATCCCGCCTACCGCGCGCTTTCCGAGAAGATCTTCTCCTTCTGCCGCGACGTCTCGCCGAACGTGGAGACCTTCCTCGACGAGGCGCACGTCGAGCTCACCGGAACCGAGCGCCTCCACGGGCACCCGCTCGCGGCGGGGCGCGCGCTCCGCGAGCGGATCCGCGGCGAGACGGGGCTCCCCGTCACCGTCGGGATCGGGCGGAGCCGCATGATCGCGAAGATGGCCGGGAAACGGGTGAAGCCGGACGGGCTCGGCTTCATCGCCCCCGGGGCGGAGGCGGAGACGATCGCGGGCCTCCCGATCCGCGATCTCCCCGGCGTCGGGTACCGCTACGGGGGAATCCTCGAAAAACTTCAAATCCAAACGATCGGCGATCTCCGCGCGCTCCCCCGGGAGGCTCTCGTGAAGCTCTTCGGGAGCCACGGCGAGGTCCTCTTCCGTCGCTGCCGCGGCGAGGACACGGCGGCGGTCGGGGAGCGGGAGATCCCGCGCTCCGTCTCGCGCGAGACGAGCTTCCACAGGGATACGTCCGACCGCCGGGAGATCGAGGGGATGCTCTTTTACCTCAGCGAGCGGGCGGCGCGGACCGTGCGGGGTCTCGGGCTCGAAGCCCGCACGGTCGGCGTCCGGATCCGCTACGCGGGGGGAGGCTGCGAGTTGATCGCGCGCTCCTTGCCGCTCCCGACCGGTCTTCATCCGCCGATCGTGCGGGCGGCGTACGACCTTCTCGGGCGGATCTACGCGCGGCGCGAGGCGCTCCATCTCGTCGGCGTCGTCCTCACGAACATCGCGCGCCCCGCCCCGCGGCAGACCGATCTCTATGAGGAGGAGAGTGCCGAGCGGACGGGCGCCCTCTCCCGCGCTCTCGACGAGGTGAGGGACCGCTTCGGCTTCTCCTCCGTCGTCGCGGGGAGGAGCCTCGACCTCGTCGGCAAGCTCGAGCGGAACAGCCATGGCTTCGTGCTACGTACCCCTTCACTTACAAAGTAACTTCTCGCTCCTCCGCGGCACGGCGCCGGTCCCCTTCCTCGCCGAGCGTCTCCGCGAGCTCGGCTTCCCGGCGGCGGCGCTTGCCGATCGGAACAACCTGTACGGAGCGGTTCTCTTCCATGTCGCCGCGCGCGCGGCGGGGGTGCGGACGATCGTCGGGGCGGAGGTCGACGAGCCGGCGCGGGGCGGGCGTCTCGTCCTCCTCGCCCGCGACGCGGAAGGGTACGGCAACCTCTGCCGGATCGTGACCCGCCGGATGCTGGACGGAGAGTTCGATCTCGCGCGCGCGGTCGGGGAGAACGCGGGCGGCCTCTTCGTTCTCGCGGAGGGCCCGCCCCTGGCCGAGGAGCTCCGCCCGGTTCTCCCGCCGGGCGCCCTGTGGATCGAGCTCCCCCTCGCGGCGGGGGCCCGCGCGGTTCGCGAGCGGCGGCGCGAGGCGCGCCGACTCGGCGTGGGGACGGTCGCCGCCGGCCCGATGCCCCTCCGCGGCCCGGAGGACCGGGCGCTCGCAACGACCCTCGCCGCGATCCGCACGAACACCGTCGTGGGGAAGGTGCCGCCCGAGGAGGAGGCGCCCCCCGACGCCTGGCTCCGCGCGCCGGAGGAGGCGGAGGCGATCTTCCGCGAGGTCCCCGAGGCGCTCGCGAACACCCTCGCGATCGCGGAGGCGTGCGCGTTCGAGCCGTCGGGAAACGGGACGATCTTCCCGCGCTTCCCGCTTCCCGAGGGGGAGACGCCGTACGCGCGCCTCCACGCCCTCGCCCAGGAGGGGCTCCGCCGCCGCTACGGGCGGGCGATCACCCCGGAGATCACGCGGCGCCTTCAGCGGGAGCTCGAGACGATCCACCGGATGGGGTTCCCCGAGTACTTCCTCGTGGTCGGGGACCTCGTCCGCTTTGCGCGGGAGCGCGGCATCCCGGTCGTCGGGCGCGGCTCCGGGGCGAGCTCGCTCGTCGCGTACGTTCTCGGGATCACCAGCGTCGATCCGATCCGCTATCGTTTATACTTCGAGCGTTTCTTGAACTCGCTCCGCGACGACTGGCCCGACCTCGACGTCGACCTCTGCTGGCGCGGCCGCGACGAGGTGATCGAGTACGCGTACGAACGGTACGGACGGGACCGCGTCGCGATGATCTCCACGCACAACCACTACCATCCGCGCTCCGCCTTCCGCGACACGGCGCGCGCCTTCGGTCTCCCGCAGGACACGGTGGACCGCGTGAGCCGCCGGATCCCGCACGCGGCCGAGCTTCCGCTTCCCGAGGTCTTCCGGACGTCGCCGCTTCTCCGCGACTACCCGCTCGGGCGGGAGCCGTACGCCGGGATCCTCCGCCTCGCCGACGCGATCCGCGGCTTCCCGCGGCACCTCGGAATCCACTCCGGGGGGATCGTGATCGCCGACCGGCCGATCGACCGGTGCGTGCCGCTCGAAGAGGCGGCGAAGGGGATCGTCGTCACGCAGTACGAGATGCACGCGATCGAAGAGGCGGGCCTGGTGAAGATCGATCTCCTCGGGAACCGCGCGCTCTCGACGATTCGCGAGACCCTCCGTCTCGCGCGGGAGGAGCGGGGCGCCCTGGTCGATCTCGACGCGGTTCCGCACGACGACGAGAAGACCGCGGCGCTCCTCCGCGACGGGAAGACGCTCGGCTGCTTCCAGATCGAATCGCCCGGCATGCGGAACCTCCTCAAGATGCTCGGCTCCTCCTCGATGAAGGGGACGATCGACGCCCACTCGCTCATCCGCCCCGGCCCCGCTTCTTCGGGCATGAAGGAGCTGTTCGTCCGGCGCGCGCACGGCCTGGAGCCGGCGGCCGTTCCGCATCCCGCGATGGAGGAGCTCCTCGCCGACTCGCACGGGATCCTCCTCTACGAGGAGGACGTCATGGCGGTGGCGAGCCGGATCGCCGGGATCACGCTCGAGGAGGGGGACCTCCTCCGGCGGAAGATCGCGAGGGCGAAGGACGAAGCGTCGATGAGGGCGCTCGCCGACCGCTTCCTCGCGCAGGCGATCGGGCGCGGCGTGCATCCCGCCGCCGCCAAGGAGATCTGGTCGCTCCTCGCCCGCTTCTCCGGCTACTCGTTCTGCCGCGCCCACGCGGCGGGGTACGGGGTTCTTGCGTACCAGACCGCGTACCTCAAGGCGAACCTCCCCGCGGAGCACGCGGTGGCGCTTCTCAACAACCATCAGGGGATGTATCCGCTCCGCGTGCACGTCGAGGAGGCGAGACGGCGCGGGATCGAGATGCTACTTCCGTGCGCGAACCGCTCCGAGGAGGAGTTCTCTCTCGAGAAGGGGCGCATCCGTGTCGGGCTCTCGCTCGTCCGCAACCTGTCGGCGCCGGCGCGCGAGCGGATCCGCGCGGCGCGGCCTTTTCGCGGCCTTTCGGACTTTCTCGGGCGCGCGCGGCCCGCGCGGCGCGAGGCGGAGAACCTCGTTCTCGTCGGAGCGTTCGATTGGACCGGCGTTCCCCGGACCGAGCTTCTCTGGGAGCTCTACGGGACGTACGAGGACCGGCGGAAGGAGTGGAAGAGGGAGCCGGGGATGTTCGACAGGTGCCTTCCCGACCCGGCGCGGCCGAAGCTCCGTTCCTTCTCGCTCGAGGATCGCCTCCGTTACGAGATCGAAATCCTCGGCCTCGCCGTCTCGGCGCACCCGATCGCGCTCCTTCGGCGGAACGGGAAGGCGGAGGGCTTCCACGACGCGCGCGAGCTTCTCAAGCGCGGACGGGGCCCGGTCAGGCTTCTCGGGATTCCGGCCGCCTCGCGGCGGGTCCGCACGTCGAAGGGGGACGTCATGCTCTTCCTCACGCTCGAGGACGAGTTCG
>JBDRFQ010000438.1:0-5065 GCA_043818685.1 Candidatus Eiseniibacteriota bacterium | reverse complement strand
GACCCAGGCCTGGGCCAGCTTGCTGCCGGGGCCCTTGGCGCCATCCTCGAGGATCGCGTCCATGACGGCGTCCAGCTCCTCGGCGAACAGAACGTGCGAGACGTCCTTGCTCACGCCGCTCATGTTTCCCCTCAGGACGTGTCCGATCAGCTTGCCGAAGCACCCGACGCCGATCGTCGTTGCGGTTGCGTCCAGACCCAGATCCCGGGGTCCAGACCCCGCGTACTTGACTCCCGACTCGGGGTACTTGGCCAGAACCAGATCGCCGGCAGCCTTCAGACAGCCCGACGGGCTGCCCTCGACGCTGCCGATGTACTCGTCGGCCCCGCCGTAGTAGACGAGACCCGCGAACGTTTCGCCGTCGTACTTGACGGACACTCGGACGTCGGAGAACCGGGCCTCCCCGGTCCAGCCGGCATCGATCGGGATCCCGGCGACCCGGTAGCCCGTGAACTGACGCTTGGTTCCTTCGAGCTCCTCGAGGCGGATGGAGCCGATCGACTTGGCAACCGCTCCCGCGACGCCCAAGGCCTCGGGGCCCATGGCGAACGACGCCTGGAACGCATCGAAAGCGGCCTGCCGGGCCGCCTTGAGGATCTCCGTCGGTGGCGCCGTCTTCGCGAGCTCCTTGAGGTGGGCCAGGGCCCCCTTCTTGGTGGTACACTCGGCAATCAGAACTTGGATGCTCATTTCGCTTCCCCTCTTGTGCGGTGCCCGCGGAACGCCCGCGGGACACCGGAAGAACATGCACCGCTCATGCCACCAGCTATAGCACCGTGCATTGTCAGGAGAAAGGCAATGGTTCCGCGGGGTTAGGCTAGGCTCATTCCGCATGAGCCCGTACGCTACGCCGGCAATTCGGGGCGTATTGTCCCTAGCAATTTCGCTATGTGATGCACGGAGCCGCAATCGACCATGGGGCGATTCGCCCGATAATAGGGCAAGATGGCCCAATCGATGCACGCAAGGCCATGAAGCCAAAACGTAGCGCCATGAGCATTCGGCCCCCTACGCGCGCGCGTAGGGCAAGGGTAGGGCAAGGGTAGGGCAATCCGGCCAAGGGCCATCGATCCAAGGGCAAGGGCCGCGTAACCGGGCGATGAGGGGTGAGGGGTGAGGGAAGTACCCCGCCACCTATCCGCCGTCGCGCATCTAGTCTCAGTCCACGTCGGCGACCGCCGGGCTGGTGGCCCCCTGGGTCCCATCGGCCCGTTCGATTTGGACCATCGGCTCAGCCGATACGAGCTCGGATGGTCCCGCAGGGAATGGTTTCGACCCGAACCATTTCGGGGCCGACGACTGAGCTCCGAATGGTTTCGGCCCGTACCGTTTGACCCACGACAGTAAGGACCCGCCGGAGGGGGGGGACAGAGGGGCGGGTAGAACCGTCACCCCGCTCCAGATCCCGCCGAGCTGTCTCGCGGTTCTTTGCGTCTCAGTCTCTTCCGAGTCGGATCACGGCGAGCGGTTCCCTGTCTCTTTGCGGCTCGGCCCCTTTTCCGGATCACGGGGAGCCGTCCGGCCGTTCTTTGCCCTGCAGGAGTCCTTCCTGAGATCCCGTCGGGCTCGTCTTGCGATCCTTTGCGCGTCAGCCGTCTTCTTCTCCGCCGATGCTGTTCCGGACGAGCTGTTGGAGGTAGTCGACGGAGCCGAGCGTTGCGAGTTTGTCTTGGTTGCTGTTCGACTCGGCGACGAAGGCCCATGTGGCGTTGCCTTTTCCGTCGACTGCGGCGAAGGCGATGGAGCGGAGTTCTTTGTCGACGGCCATCTGCAGGAGGTTGGTGGCTTTTGCGATCATGGCGTTTCTGTTTCCGACGGGCAGCAGATCCGGATGGTCCGGTACGGGCCCGTTCCAGATCTCCTTTCCGTCGAAGATGACGGCGGCATGATTTTCGTTGACGACGATTCCGATCCCTGCGTCACGGAGGAGTTGGTAGAACTGAGAGACCAGCATCGTCGGATTTTCTCAGAATTCGTCGGCGGTGTCTTCCTTTCTTCCTGCTTTTTCGATGGAGACTGTAGAGTTTACGCCTGTGCCTGTTCCTCGCGCGTGTGCGCGCGGGCGCATAATGCACGGGGGCGCATTATGCGCGTGCGGGCATCATGCGCATGTATGCGCGGGCGCGCATTATGCGCGTGCGGGCGGGGGCGCATAACGCGCGCTCCCGCAGGTGTGCATGTGCCTGCATGGCGGGCGCATTATGCGCGGCGAGGCCGCAGGAGGGCTTGATCGGGATACCGGACTATATAAAGGGGTTAATACAGACTAGGAGTTAATACCTATGGCTCATGGGGCAAGTCGTTGCGCGCACGCGCGCGAGGGGGCTTGCCCTCCTTCGGAATTCCTGAAAGAATGGTCCCGGCTTCAGGAGCAGGAGCAACGAATCATGAGCATCGAGAACGCCCCCGGTCTCTGCGGAAATCCCGATCTTCGCGAGGCCGATACCCGACGGCAGCCGTCGCCCTACGGGCAGGCCGCGTCGATCATCGGTCTCCGGATCGCCGGGCTGGAGCAGGACCGCGCTCTTCTGCACCGGGCCGAGCAGGACCGCCTTCGCGAGCGTAGGATCGAGGAGATCCTCGACCGCGAGTTGGGCGACGACTGGGGACCTCGCCCCTAGCCCGCCACTGCGGAATCGCCGGAAATTCGCCACGGAGAGATCGGCCGTCGTTGCGCGGGAGCGTCGAACCGTGCATGATCCCCGAAGAATCGCCCGAACCGAACGAAAGGAGCAGACCCATGGCGAACACCCCGATCGAGTACGCTCTCGAGCACGACTCGATGGACAAGATCTCCGCAGTCGTCGACGAGCTGATCGACGAGCACCACGACAGCCTGTCCGGCGCATCGATCCGACAGCTCGCGGCCTCCCGGACCCCGGAGAACAAGCCGGTCCGCCTCGTCAGGGCGGATCCCTTCGGAACCGCGAACGACATCGACTTCCTGTTGATCTTCGACGGCAAGCGCTGCGATGAGGCCAAGCCGGAGATCCTTCGCGCCTGGACCGACGACGCTCTGGCCGACTGGGAGGGCACCGAGAAGAAGGGCAAGGACGGCGAGCCCGCACGCAAGGCGTTCCAGCGTCGGGCCGGCATCAAGCTGCATCCCGAGGTCCTCGAGCGCAACGGCGCCGTCACCTCCGAGTGGCGCGACGTCGCTCAGGCCTGCACGCAGCTCGATCTCCCGCTCGCCGAGGCCGCCTGAGCCGGGCCGGCTGAGGTTTGACCTCGAGGACCGCCGGAGGAAGACCGAACCGAAGGAAGACGAGGATCGTCTCCTCCTCCGGGCGGATCTCACCCGACGACGATCTCCTCCTCGTCCTCTCCGACGAAGACATCGAGCTCCAGGCCCCGAGCGCCAACGGCAGAAGGGGCCTCTGCATCACGATCAAGCTCATCGGAGGAGCAGGCACGGTGACCGTCCTGCCATACGGCGAGCAGACCATCGAAGGCGAAGACGTCGCCGTCCTCACCGATCCGCGGGAAGGCTTTACGCTGGTTTCCTGCGGAAGCCTCTGGCATATCGTCTAGCCCCCCGCTATCCTGCCGTCGCGGGACCCCGGTCGTCCGGCTCCCGAGAAACGCAAAAATTCTGAGGGAGACGAACCATGTCGCATCTTCGACCCGCAACCAGCACCGTTCGCGGGAACATCAAGCTCGCCGGGCACCTCGGCGGCTCCGCGGACAGCCCGACCGTCGGGAATCACAGCGCCATCGGATCCGGAGATCTGCACACCGAGTACGCCAAGGCCGACGGAACGCGCGCCTTCACCGGCGTCGTCGGCGGGGTCACGCCGACCCAGGACGCACACCTCGCGACCAAGGGCTACGTCGACACCGCCATCGAGGGGCTCGACGTCAAGGGCTCGGTCGCCTGCGCGACCACCGCGAACATCACCCTCTCCGGTGAGCAGACCATCGACGGGATCCTCACCAGCTCCTCGTTCGTCCTGGTCAAGAACCAGACGGACCCGATCCAGAACGGCCGGTACCGCTCCGCCGCGGGCGCCTGGTCCCGAGCCGACGACATGGCGGCCGGCAAGGGCGCCGCCGGAGCCTTCTGCTGGGTCGAGGGCGGAACCGCCAACGGTGACTCCGGATGGGCCTGCACCAGCGACCTCGGAAGCGATGTCGTCGGGACCGACGCTCTCACCTTCGCCCAGTTCTCCGGGGCCGGCCAGGTCACCGCGGGCGCCGGGCTCACGAAGACCGGCAACACGCTCGACGTCGGCGCCGGGAACGGGATCACCGTCAACGCCGACGACGTCGCGGTCAACGGCTCCGCCGTCGCCGGCGACGGACTCAAGGAGGGAGCGAGCTCTCACCAGGTCGCGATCGACGCCAGCGCCATCGCCGGGACCGGCCTCGAGGACGACGGCTCCGAGAACCTCCGCATCGCGGCCGCCGCTGCCGGGAACGGCCTCACCGGCGGCGCCGGCTCCGCCCTCTCCGTGCAGGCCGAGGACGCCACGATCTCCGTCGGCGCGAGCGGGATCAAGGCCAGCGTCGCCGACGCCACCGGAGCGGCCACCGCCGCCGGAGCCGGCGGCTCCGCGACCTCCATGGCCAGATCGGACCACCTCCACTCCTCCGTCCCGGCCGTCGACGGGGAAAACGCCGGCGACGCCACGCACCGCTGGGACACCTTCGTCCGCGAACTGCACCTGGGAGCCGGCACCGAGAAGACCTCGGCGTACACCGTCACCGACGGAGACACCGTCCTGATCGGAGACGCCGGCACCGGCGCGTTCGTCTTCACCCTGCCCGCGGCCACCAACGGACGCGTGCTCTACTTCAAGAAGATCGACAGCTCCGCCAACGCCATCGGCCTGACGCCGAACGGCGCCGAGGACATCGACGGGGCCACGGGCGCGTCCGCCGTCTCGCTGACCGCGCAGTTCGAGAGCTTCACGCTCGTCGGCGCCGCCGGTAAGGGCTGGTTGGTCTTCTGATCCCCCGCATGGCCTGCTATCCTGCAGGCCATGAGCCACCTCTCCCTCGGACATTTCGACATCGTCGCCGGGAACATCGTCCCCGAATCCGCAGGAGTCGGCGAGATCGGCTC